>JAAPAA010000313.1 GCA_012274165.1 Thiobacillaceae bacterium | reverse complement strand
TCGCCCGCCAGCATGCGCTCGAACCCGGCTTCACGCGCGGCCTTGGCGCAGAAGTAGGTCGGCACCGCCGAGGCGTTGCCGAAGGGTTCGTCGTAGGCGTGGGCGATGACCGGAATCGCGCTCACGATGTCGGCGGGCTTCAGGTAATACTCGTGCGGACGGCTGCCAAAGCGTTCGGCCGCGCAGCGCGCGTATTCCATTTCGTCATACCCGGCAGCGTCAAAGCCGATGGAAAAGGTGTCGACCGGTGCACTGCGCGCGGCGGTGAGTGCGCCGACGATGGTCGAGCTGTCGGTGCCGCCGGAGAGGAAGGCCGCGGTGGCGGGTGCATCGGCATGGCGTACCGACTGATCCAGCACGCTGCGGAAGTGCTTGCGATGGGTGTTGAAATCGGCTTCGACCGGGGTGTAATCGGCCTGCCAGTAAAAGCGGGTGTGGATCTGGTTGTTCTTGAAAGTGACGATCTGCCCCGGCAGCAGTTTACGCACGCCCTGGTACAGGCTGCGCGGCGCGGGAATGGTGTGGAAATACAGATAATCGTAAATCGCCTGCGGGTCGATGATGCGACCCACGGCAGGATGCGCGGCAACGCTCTGCACGCTGCTGCCGAACACCAGCTGGCCGCCGTGTTTGGCGTAGCACAGACGCTCGGCCCCGACGCGATCAAGTACCAGACAGGCCTGGTGCTTGTGGGGTTCCAGCACGGCAAACGCGAAGTTGCCGCGCATCAGGGTCGGCAGTTTGCCTCCGTGGCGCAGCCAGCCGTGCGCAACCGCCACGGCGGGATGGCGCTCGAGCGCCAGCGCTGCCAGTTCGGCGTCGAGAAAAACCGGCCGCCCGATCAGGCTGGCGGCCAGACCGTTTTCAACATGGAGGTCGGCCTTGCCGAAGCGCGAACACGCCGCCAGCCCGAACGCAGGGCTGCTGTGCTCGTGCAGGGGGACGTCAGGCGACAGACGGGCCGCGCGCCCCATCTGTTTGATTAAATCTTGATGCGCGCCGTGGTCGCCCAGCCAGCCAAAAATGCCATCCATGTGTGTCGAGTCAGAGTGATGCGGGATAATGCCCGCCAATATATAACGAGCCGGTGATTGGGTACGAATTCTGTTTACCGGATTGCTAACGAAGCGAGCGTATGAGTTTGAGCGGGTTTTTTGACAAGGTGGCTAAAACGCTGGGGTTCCACGCGCGCAGGCTGGTGCGCGGGCTGCGTGGCCTGCGCTGGAATCTGTCACGCCAACCCGCCCATCGCCCGATTATCGTGGTGGGCTGCTCGCGCGCGGGCACCACGCTGGTCTACAAAGCTCTGTCGGAATCGCGCGAAATCGGCAGTTTGCAGCGCGAAACCCACGACTACTGGACCGACTTGCATCCCCTGTCCGATAAAAACTGGGATACCCATGCGCTGGATGCGGCGGATGCCAGCCCGGCGGATCGCGATGCGGTCAGTCGCTATTTCTATAGTTGGACGGGGCACCATCGCTGGGTCGACAAGAACAACCAGAATGGTCTTTGCGTACCTTATCTGTCAGCCCTGTTTCCCGAGGCGGTGTTCGTGTTCGTCAAGCGCAGCCCGGGCGACAATCTCAATTCATTGATCGAAGGCTGGCGCAAACCCGACGAGTTCGCGACCTGGTCGAACGCCCTGCCGGCGATGGTGGCGGTGGAAGCCGGCCAACTGCACCAGTGGTGTTTCTTTCTTGCCGATGGCTGGCGCGATTATGCGAACGCCCCGGTTGAAGATGTGGCCGCGTTTCAATACAACGCGATCAATCAGGCGATACTCGATGCCCGCGCTACGCTGCCCAAGGCGCAGTGGGTCGAAGTATTTTACGAAGACTTCCTGCGCGACCCGTCCACCACCTTTCGCCAGGTGTTCGAAGGCTGCGGACTCACGTTTGACGCGGCGCTGCAGGCGCGCTGTGCGGCCGTGCTCGATACGCCTTACAACGCGTTCTCCGAAATCCGCCTGGATAAATGGAAGGATGGCCGCAACCGGGAAAAAATCGAGCGCGTGCTGCCGCAAGTGGCGGACGTGGCTGAGCGGATGGGCTATCGATGAGCGTACTGGCACTTGTGTTCGCGCTGTGGCTGTTGCTGTGGGGCGGCGTGCTGCTGGCGTTCGCCGTGCCGCTGGCGGCGCGCTGGCGCGAACCGGTGCTGAGGTGTCCGCTGCTCATCATCGAGAGTGACGATTGGGGAGCGGGGCCACTGGCGCAGGCCGCTGCGCTGCTTCGTTTGTCTGCCCTGTTGCAAGGCGTGCGCGATTCGCATGGCCGCCCCGCCGTGATGACGCTGGGCGTGGTGCTGGAGGTGCCCGACGGCGCGCGCATGGCGGCTACCGGTTGCGCTGAATATCACGCCTTGACGCTGGCCGATACGCGCTTCGAGGGCGTGCGCGCCGCGATGCAGGACGGCATTGAGGCAGGCGTATTTGCACCGCAACTGCATGGCCAGTGCCACTACTGGCCGGCGGCGGTGATGGCTGCTGCACAAATGGATGGCGCGGTGCGCGCGTGGCTCGGTGCAGCCGATCCTGCCGCCAGCGAAGACTTGCCCTCGCATTTGCAGAGCCGCTGGGTCGATGCGGCCAGCTTGCCGTCGCGCACCTTGTCGACTGATGCGATCCAGCGCGCGGTTGCTGACGAAGCGAGCGCGTATCAAGCCGTTTTTGGCAGCGTGCCGCAGGTTGCTGTCGCCACCACCTTTGTCTGGAACGATGTAGTTGAAGCCGCGTGGCGCGAGGCAGGGGTTGACGTCATCATCACGCCGGGCCGCCGCGCGACCTGCCGCAACGCCAACGGCCAACCCGCTTGCGTCGATGCCACGATGCTGACAGCTGAGCGTTCACTCACAGGGCAAACCTATCTGGTGCGCGATGTGTATTTCGAACCGGCGCTGGGACACGACGTGCCGCGCGTGGTTGATGGCTTGCAGCAACGCACCCGGCAGGGGCGCGCGTGTCTGGTCGAAACCCACCGCTTTAATTTCCTGCGCGCGCCCGAGCGGAGTTTTGCCGCGCTGGAAACCGCGTTGCACCAGGCGCTGGCTGTGTGCCCCGGCCTGCGCTTCATCACCCCTTTGGAACTGGCGCATGCGCTGCACGCCCACGATGCGGACTCGGTGGAAACCCGGCTGCGGCCGCGCCTGCGCGCCTGGCGTGCGCGGCTCGACGAGATCCCGCGCTTTCGCCGCATCGCGCAGCTCACGGGTTTGATGCTGCCTTTGCGCCTGCTGGGAGGGACGACATGAATCCGCGCTTTTCGGTGGTCATTCCCGCCTACAACAGCGCGGCCACCCTGACGCGTGCGATCGAATCGGTGCGTGCGCAAAGCTGGCCGGCGCACGAAATCATCGTGGTGGACGACGGCTCGGCCGACGCCACTGCCGAGGTCGCGCGCCAGTTTGGCGGGACGGTGCGACTGATCCAGCAATCCAACAGCGGCGTGTCGGTGGCACGCAATGCCGGTGCGGCAGCAGCCACTGGCGACTGGCTGGCGTTTCTCGACGCGGACGACTGGTATGCGCCGGATCGCATCAGGCTGCACGCCGAGTGGATCGCCGAAGACGGCCGGCTGGATTTTTTGACCGGCGATTATGAGTATCGCGATGCGGCAAATGTGCTGCTTGGCACGTCGATGGCGCAACACGCGTCCGGGCGCGCGATGCTGTTCAAATCAAAGGTGGCCAACCCAACCCCGGCGGCGCGGGTGGTGATGGACACCCCGGCCGAGATCGCGGCCTTCGTCGCCGACCACTTTGGTGATACCCATACGCTGTCTGTTCCGCGTGCGCGTTTCATCGCGCTCGGCGGCTACCCGACCGGATTCAAGGTGTGCGAGGACGTGCATTTCCTGACCCGGCTGGTGGCGCAAAGCCGTCGCATCGGGGTAGTGTGTCAAAGCCTCGGCGTGTATGCAATCCACGACGGCAGCGCCACGCGTCGCGACCCGGTGGCGGCGCAACGCGAAAATGTGCGCACGCTGGGCGATCTCATGCGGCTGGCAATCCATTTTCCGCTGCCGGTTCGGCAAGGCGTAGCCGTCCGCATGCAAAGCGCGCGCTATAACCTGGGGTGTGCCCTGACCAAGAGCGGTCAGCGCGGCGCGGCGATCCAGGCGGTGCTGCCCTTGTTGACCGCGTGTCCTAGCTGGAAAAGCCTGCGTCACGTGTTGTCGATGCTGAGAGGATGAAAGAGTGAATCGCCTGCTGGTGTTGACCGAGTTGTTTTTGCCGACCAAGGGCGGCACCGCGGTGTGGGCCGCCGAGGTGTACAAGCGCCTCGGCGGCAAGGCCATCCATATCGTCACCGCCGACGTGGCGGGCGCGGCGACGGTCGATGCCGCGCACCCCAACGCGATTCACCGCCTCAGTCTCAAGCGCGTGGCCTGGCTGCGCCCCGAATCACTGGCGATGTATGCGCGTTTCTTTTTCCGGTCGCTGGGCCTCGCGCTCACCCATCGGTTCGATGCCGTCCATGCGTTTCGCGCGCTGCCCGAAGGGCTGGTTGCATGGGTGGTGGCGCGGCTGACGTTGTGCCCGCTGGTGATCTACGCCCACGGCGAAGAGCTCACCACCTGGGGGCGCGGCGGCAAATACCGAACCATGCGTTTCGCCCTGCGTCATGCCGATCGGGTCGTCGCCAACAGCGAACACACGCGCGACACCCTGCTCGCAATGGGGATAGACCGCGCGCGCATCACGATCATCTATCCAGGGGTCGATGTGGCGGTGTTCAGGCCGGGGCTGGAGGTGAACGGCCTGCGCGAGAGCCTGGACATTCACCCCGACGAAAAACTGGTCTTCTCGGTGGGCCGCTTGTCGCGCCGCAAGGGCTTCGATCAGATGATTCGCGCGGTGGCGCAATTGCGCGCCGAAGGCATGCTGTTGCGCTACGTGATTGCCGGAATCGGCGAGGATGCAGACTATCTGGACCAGCTGATTGCCGAGCATCATGTGCACGGCATCGTCTATCGAATCGGCGCAGTCGGCGAGGCCGATCTGCCGCGCTGGCTGAACGCGTGCGACCTGTTTGCCATGCCCAATCGCGACATCAATGGTGATAATGAGGGCTTCGGCATGGTATTCATTGAGGCCGCGGCTTGTGGCAAACCCAGCCTCGCCGGCGAGGCCGGGGGCACCGGGTCGGCCGTTCTGCATCAGCAGACCGGCTTGCGGGTGGACGGCAACCGGGTTGAAGCGGTGGCTGCGGGTTTGCGCGATTTCCTGACCCAGCCTGAACGGACCCGCGAATGGGGGCTGCATGCCTTGCAACGGGTGCAACGCGAATTTTCCTGGGAACGGGTGGCGGAAAAAACTCGGCAATTGAAGCTGAGCAAAATGGACCCTGATTGATGCCCATGACTGAACCCTTGCTCCCCTGGCCGGTCGCTGTTTTTGCCCACAACGAGGCGCGCAATATCATCGCCTGCCTCGATAGTTTGCAGGCCGCCGCCCATCATCCAATCGAATGCCATGTGCTGGCCAATGCCTGCACCGATCGCACCGAAGCACTGGTGTGCGAATATGCTGCCCGCCACCCCAATGTGCAGTTGCATTCGATTGCTTTGGGCGACAAGGCCAACGCGTGGAATGTGTTTGTGCACGAAGTCGCGCCGCGCGTGGCATCGCATTGTTTTTTCATTGACGGCGACGTGCGTGCGACCCGGGGCGCACTCGACGTAATGGCACAGGTGCTGACGCAGCATCCATCTGCTAACGGTGTGTCAGCATTGCCAAAAAGCGGACGCGGCGTCGCAGCATTTCAGCGCGATATGCTGAAAGACAATGGCGTGGCCGGCAATTTGTATGGGCTGCGTGGCGCCTTCGTGGAACGTATCCGCGCGCAGGCGGTCCACATGCCCATCGGCACCATCGGCGAAGATGCGTTGATGGGGGCGATGCTGAAATGGGATTTGCGCGGAGACACGCGCTGGGATAACAGCAAGGTCGTGGTGGCGCGGGACGCCGGATTCGAGTTCGATTCAGTGTCGCCCTGGCTACCGCGTGAATGGAAAAAATATTACCGGCGGCGCGTGCGCTACAGTGTGCGCGGTTATCAGAACAAAATGCTCGGGCGAGCCATCCAGCCTGCCGGTTTTGAATCTCTGCCACAGCAAATACGTGATCTGTACCCGCGTTATCCGGACGCGCTCAGGCTTGAATGGCGCGGGTTGAACACCGTGTTTGACTGGCTGGCGATCCGTGAAATCAAGGCAACGTGATGCTAAAAACTCATCAAATGAAGGGTAAAAGGAAATTGGCAATGTGGAACTTCAATAAGAACATGTTGGTTCTGGGCGCTGCGCTCATGACGACCCAATTAGCGCAGGCCGAAGGGTGGCCCAGCAATGCCGAAATGGCAGCACTTCCGCCCTACTGCGCCGCCAAATATGATGAGGCTGAGGGGAGGAATCCGGAACAAGCGAAAGTATGGAGTTCAACCATGGGATTGGTGTGGACCCACATTCACCACTACTGCTTTGGACTCAATTTTGTGAATCGGGCACGCAGCACCTTCTCGTCCAGAGATAACAACATGGGCACATTGGGTGCTGCCATGCGGAACTTCGACTATGTGCTGTCGGCTATGTCGGGCAAACCGGAGTTTTACCTGCACGCGGAAATCATGATGAACCGAGGTATCGCTTTGTCGATGATGAAACGAAATGGCGAAGCGGTGAGCAGCTTGCTCAAGGCGATCGAACTGGATGCCAAGCAGGTGGGTGCCTACATTGCGTTGGCGGAGCTGTACGATAAGATGAAAAACCGTAGCAAAGCACTGGAAACCGTGACCGAAGGCCTGCGCCACAATCCAGATTCCAAAGCCATGCAGCGGCACTATCTGGAACTTGGCGGCAAGAAACCTTTTCCGGAACCCTTCCAGTCGGCCGAACAGGATGGAACATCGAGAAAAGAAGTGAACTCCAAAGCCGATCCGGTTACCGCTGGTTCCAACGCGGCAACCGGGCCTCAGGCACAGCCAGTGACCATGCCTGAGCCGGAGCCGGTCCAGACGGAAATCGGTATGCCAGGCAATCCCTATTGCCGATTTTGCCCGACGCCGGCGGCCGAGCCTGCGCATTGAGCCCTATCGCTCACCTGCGTAAACCGCGAGCAGATTTTCGAACTCTCGCACCACCACGCCGGCGAAGCGGGTTTCCACCTGCTGGCGGCCGGCTTCGCCCATGCATGCGCGAAGCTCGGGTTGAGCGATGAGTTCCGACACGCGCGAGACAAGTGCGCCTACATCGCCCGCGTCGACCAGATAACCGTTCACCCCGTCTTCGATGATTTCCGGGATGCCGCCTACCCGTGTGGCGATGACCGGCTTGCGGCAGGCGCCGGCTTCCAGGTTGATGAGCCCGAGCGGTTCTTGCCAGCGTGAGGGCACAACGATGATGTCGGCCGTGTGATAGACATTTTCCACATCCTTTCGATAGCCAATGTAGCGGATGCGTGTATCGCCTTCGGCTAGCCGCTGCAGGTCGGCCGGGCTGTAACTGCCGGGGTATTTTTGCGGGTCGCGGCATTCACCAGCAATCAGAAAATGAGCGTGTGGCGCATTGATGGCGCGTGCCATAGCGATGAAATCGGCTACGCCCTTGATTTCGCGGACTTGCCCAAGGAAAACGATCACCACGTCGGATTCGATGAGACCCAGTTCGGCGCGCAGGCTGTGGCCTGCATCGAAACGCGCGAGATTGACCGGGTTGTAGATCACCGGCTTGGATAGTCCTGGCGGGCCGGACTGTTCGGCAGTGTAGTGCGATACCGCGATCGCAGCGCGGCACCAGCGCATCGCCGGCGAAGGACTGTGGTTGATGACGTGGTAATGCGCGAGGATGGGAATGCCGGCGAATTTCGCGGCGAGTAGTTCTGCCGGGCGCCAGAAATTCGAGCCGTTGACGTGGATCACATCCACCCGTTCTCGGCGGAAAAAGTGCCATGCCTTCCAGAAAGCGCATAGATAGGTGACAGGTGAACCCAACTCGGTGAAGGGTGACCACACTTCGTATCGCAACCCACGCGCATGAAGATCGGGCTCTATGGGGCCCCGGCAGGGCAATATCAGAATGGGGTCAAGTTTGGTGGTGTCTAGCTGCCACAGATTGGTGTAAAGCACGCGGCTCGCGCCACCCCAATCGCCACAGCTAACGGTGAAAAAACAGACTTTTGGTTTATGCATGGGGGCATGCGTCGGTTTCGCAGCATTCGGGTTTGCCAGTAAGTGCAAGCCCCATCTTATTTGGCATTGAGTAGGATCTCACTGTTTAACGAAGTGAAATTTCCAGTTGCATTTCGGGTGTGACTGAACCGTTTCAGGCTTGTTGCTGAAGAACTCGTCGATAGCTTTAGTGGCGCCTGGCCAGCGCGTATCGCCATATTCGTCGAACATGATCACGCCGCCTGGCTGAACCTTGTCATAAAGCGTCTCCAGCGAGAGCTTGTAGGATTCGTAGAGATCGCAGTCAAGATGCAGCAGGGCGATGCGTCCCTCGTAGCTGGGCAGGGTCTGGTCGAACCATCCTTTGACCAGCCGGATGCGCTCGCGAATGACGTCCTCGCCCAGACGGCCATCGCGCAGAACCTTGAGCACGGTATCGGGAGGATTGGCCCAAAATCCCTTGCCCTTGATCGGCGTGATCCCGTCTTTTTCGACGGGGTCGGGGAAACCCTCGAAAGAGTCGAATCCGTAGTATGTTCGCGGTGATCCGATATAGTCACTGAACAGAGTAAACAGCAAAGCACCATGTCCGATTGAAACGCCG
>JAAPAA010000312.1 GCA_012274165.1 Thiobacillaceae bacterium | reverse complement strand
CGGCCGGAACGGTTTTGCCGTTCGGCCGCCGCTCTCCAGAGTCCGGAATCGGTTCCGGATCCGATCGGTCCATTTGCCTGAGAGTTTGCGGGTGCTACCCCTTCGGCGGCGTCGGTGGACGCGCTCTCCCGGTCGGATGCCGCGGATTGTCGACTATCCAGGGCACCTTGTCCAGCGAGCGGAACGGGACGTCATGAGGGCAAGCAGCCACCACGCCCGCGGGGAGCTCCAACGGGCCTATGCAGAAAGTACGGTGTCGAGCTGCTTCTCGGGCAGGTCTATCGTGAATACGCAGCCGACACCGGAAATGCTTCTTGCGGACAGCTTGCCGCCACTTGCCTCGACCGCCTGGCGACTGATTGCAAGCCCCAATCCCACGCCGGTGCGATCCTTGCCGGATTGCTTGAATGGGCGAAACAGGTCGTCGCTTGTCGCCTGCGGCAAGCCGCCACACTCATCTTCCACCTCGATCAGGACGCGGCCCTTCGATGCGTAAGCCCTGAGGAGCACGTGCGAGCCCTCGCGCGTGAACTTGAACCCGTTCTGCAGCAGGTTCGCCACCGCCGATGCGAGCATGGGGCGGTCGGCCTCGACGCGGATTCCGGGTTCCACCGGGACTACAGTCAATTCGCAACCCTTACTGGCGGCCTCCAGTGCGGCGGCAACCTGCAACTCTAAAATAAAGGGGGCCATCTCGATAGTGCCTTTGGTCGAAGGACGAGCGTCGCCAAGGCGCACCTCGGCAAGGGTGCGGTCGATCAACCCGCGCATCCCGATCAAGCTCCGGTCCAGGGCCGCTGCCGTCGCGCCATTGAATCCCACGCTTCCCCCTTTTATCGCGGCGATCGCAAGGATGGCGGTATTCAGATGGTTCCGCATTTCGTGAGCGAGCACTCCGAGGCTTTCCTTGGCGGCGGACGAATCTTCGTTCGCGGCTTTCGCCGTGCTTGGCCGCGAATACTCCGTAACCGCGCCCGCAATGGCATTGTCCAGCTTGATGTTCAGCAGGCCGAATTCGTGCACGGTGATGGGCACGTTCTTCTCCGCCGCCAAGTGGGTGATCGCCTGGCAGAGATCACCATAATCGTGAACCACCTGATCAATGGTGAAGCCGTGTTGCAGCAATTCTTCGCCATGCTTGCCTGCGGCGGTCGCGAGGCCCTGGTCGCCCGAGGAAGCAAATTCTTCTTCAGTGCCATTCCTTGGATACGTCTTCTTTTCCGCCAGCATATCCGTGAGCTGCGCCAGAAAAAGAGGAATGCCGTATTCCAGTTCCGCCGGAGTGGGTCGAGGGGCGCGTCGCGCCGCGACCTTGGTGCGGCAGCGATCGATCAAGGTCTTCTGATTCGCAACCAAAAAGTGATGCAGCATGGTGGTCTTCCTTTGCTTCCGGCTTGTTCGCACGCAAATCACATTGTGCGCTTCCGCACGCGAGTCAACTGTGCGCTGCCGCACGCGACTCGCTCTGTTCGCTTCCGAACGCAGGGCAATCATGCGCGCCCTCCCTGCCGAGGTGGTTCCACTCGGACTGCGGACGTGCGCAAGAGTGCCGTTCGAAGCCGGGCACCTCGTGCCGGATAGGAAAGAATTGCCGCGTGGCGGGGCTTCTGGGACGAAGGGAATTGGTCGGGGCGAAAGGATTCGAACCTTCGACCCCCTGCACCCCATGCAGGTGCGCTACCAGGCTGCGCTACGCCCCGACCGAACTGCGGATTATAGCGGGGAAAGCACCCTCTCCCCAACCCTCTCCCAAGGGAGAGGGAGCAGTCGTGGGACGCGTTTTCGCGAAATGCAACCGCCTATCGTTCGAGCATCTTGAGGATGCTCTTGAGCTCCTTGCGGATGTTGCCGGGGGAAATCGGCTGGGGGACCGTCATCGTCTTGGTGCCGCCCATGGAGGCGGAATGGCCCGGCTCCTCGAGGCGATTGCGCGCTCCGTTGATGGTGAAGCCGTGCTCGTAGAGCAGCTCGCGGATACGGCGGATCAGGAGCACTTCATGATGCTGGTAGTAGCGGCGGTTGCCCCGGCGCTTGAGGGGCTTCAACTGCGTGAACTCCTGCTCCCAGTAACGCAGCACATGGGGCTTCACCCCGCACAATTCGCTCACTTCGCCGATGGTGAAATAGCGCTTGGCAGGGATGGCCGGGAGTTCAGTCGTCGCCAGGTTCTCCGTGGCCATTGAAAGACTTCTCCACCAGGCTCTTCAGCTTCTGGCTGGCATGGAAGGTGACCACGCGGCGGGCCGTGATGGGGATCTCCTCGCCGGTCTTGGGGTTGCGCCCGGGGCGCTGGGGCTTCTTGCGGAGCTGGAAGTTGCCAAAGCCCGACAATTTGACCATCTCGCCCCGCTCCAGGGCGATCCGGATCTCCTCGAAGAAGGACTCGACCATGTCCTTGGCCTCGCGCTTGTTCAGGCCGACCTTCTCGAACATGAGGTCGGCCAGCTCGGCCTTGGTGAGGGTGACTTTGTCTTTCACGTGCGCGGCTGGGCTTGGAATTCTTCGTTGAGCTGCTCGCGAACGGAGGCGACTACGGCCTCCACCTCGGAATCTGTCAAAGTCCTGTCAGTATCCTGCATAACTATGCGTAACGCAAGGCTTTTTTTACCGGGCTCGACCCCTTTGCCGCGGTATACGTCGAACACTTCGACGCCCCGTACGAAGGCCGGCACCCGGGATCGCACCGCCGCCAGGATCCGGGCCGCGGGGACCTCTTCGGCCACGGTAAAGGCGTAATCGCGGCGCACCACGGGCATCCGCGAAAGGCCCTGGAAATGCGGGAAGTCGCCTTCCATCAGGGGTCCCGTGAGCAGCTCGAAGGCGACCGGCGCGCTCGGCAGCTCGTACTTCTGCAGTAGGCGCGGGTGGAGCTCGCCCACCACGCCGATGGCCTGTCCGTTCCGGCGCACGGCGGCGCAGCGGCCGGGATGGAACGCGGGATGGGTCGTGGCCTCGAAGTCGAGGGCTCGCGCCCCCGCAAGGCCTTGCAGGTCTCCCTTGGCATCAAAGAAATCGACAACCGACGCCGCGACCGACCATTGCTCCGGCTGGCGGCTGCCGAAGGCGAGGCCGGCGATGCGCTCCGGCTGGGCGGCGAGATCGGCGGCGTCGGATTCGAAGCAGCGCCCGATCTCGAAGAGCCGCGCGCGCGTCTCCGCGCGGTTCAGGTTCGAGCGCAATGCATGCACCAGTCCGCCCAGCAGCGTGGTGCGCATCACGCTCATGTGGCTCGCGATGGGATTGGCGAGGCGAACGGGCGCTTCGTTGCCGGCGAAATCCCGCTCCCATTCCTCGGCCACGAAGCTGTAGCTCACGATCTCCTGGTAGCCCAGCGCCGCGGTCCCGTGCCGCAGGTCGAAGCGGCTGCGATCGCCTTCGCGCAACGCAATCATGGGCACGCTCGAGCGCGGCGGCTTCGCCGGCACGTGGTCGTAGCCGTGGATGCGCGCCAGCTCCTCCACCACGTCCTCCTCGATCGCGATGTCGAAGCGCCAGCTGGGAGGCGTCACGCGGATCCCGTGGCCCTGGGATTCGGGGACGCACGACAGGCGCTGCAGGATCGCGTGCATT
>JAAPAA010000311.1 GCA_012274165.1 Thiobacillaceae bacterium | reverse complement strand
CGGCTCTCGCTGGACCGCGTGACCCAGGAACTGACGCGCCAGTATTACAACCGCGGCAAATATGCGGTCGAAATCAAAACGACGCTGACTCCGCTGGAGCGTAACCGGGTGGCGGTGCAGTTTGATGTGGTGGAAGGCGATACCGCCAAGATCCGGCAGATCAACCTGGTCGGCAATAAGGCATTTACCGAAAAAGATCTGCTGAGTGAAATCTCCTCAACCACGCCCGGCTGGCTGACCTGGTACACCAAGACCGACCAGTACTCCAAGTCCCGCCTGGGCGGTGATATCGAAATCCTGCGTTCGTATTACCTCAACCGTGGCTACCTCGAATTCAACGTCGATTCCACTCAGGTTTCGATTTCGCCGGACAAGCAGAGTATCTACATCACCATCAACGTGACCGAAGGGCCGCAATACACCGTATCCGGCGTCAAACTGGCAGGGCAGATGCTGGTACCCGAGGCGGAGCTTCAGAAACTGGTTTCGGTGGTGCCGGGCGAGGTGTTTGTACGTGACCGCCTGACCGAGACCACCAAGCGGATTGGCGATCGCCTCGGCAACGATGGCTATGCGTTTGCCAACGTCAACGCCGTACCCGAACTCGACAAGAACAAGGCCACGGTTGCGTTCACGCTGTTTATCGATCCCGGTCGCCGTGTCTATGTGAATCGCATCAACGTGAGCGGGAACACCAAAACCCGTGATGAAGTGGTGCGTCGCGAAATCCGGCAAATGGAAGGTGCTTATTACGACGCTGAAAAAATCAATCGTTCGCGTGAACGTTTGAACCGGCTCGGCTACTTCGAACAAGTCAACATTGAAACGCCAGCGGTCACCGGCACTACCGACCAGGTTGATGTCAACGTGGGCGTCACTGAAAAATCCACCGGCAGCATCCAGCTGGGTGCGGGTTATTCAACGTCCGAAGGTCTGGTGCTGTCGGGTTCGGTGTCGCAGGCCAACGTGTTCGGCACCGGCAATCGCGTGACGGCGCAAATCAATACGGGTAGTGTCAATTCGGTGTACTCGCTGTCGTTCGTCAATCCCTACTTCACGCTGGACGGCATCAGCCTGGGCTATGACATCTACGATCGCAATGTGGATACCAAATCGCTCAACAGCGTCGGTAATTATCAAAGCTCGACGCAAGGCATCGGCGCGCATTTTGGTTTTCCGATTAACGAGCGTGACTTCATTACTACAGGGCTGGCGCTAGAGCGGTCCAAGATCACGACAGATCAAACCAGCCCGACGCAATACAAGAACTACGTTGCGACATTTGGCGACGATACTTGCAGCGTCAATCCATTAGCGCCCAACTACACCCTCCAGTGCGGCGTCGGCACCCTCGATACCACCACGCTGCGTCTGGATGCGTCCTGGGCGCGCGACACTCGCAACAGTTTTTTGTTTCCGACCAGCGGATTGCTGCAACGGGCGGCATCCGAATTCGGTATTCCGCCGGGTAACCTTGAATACTACAAACTGACATTCCAGCACCAGCAGTATTTCCCGCTTGGAAAAAGTTTCACCCTGATGGTGAATGGCGAACTGGGAATCGGCGGGGGGATGGGGCAGACTGCCAGCGGACAGGATGCGCCGCTGCCCTTCTTCAAGAACTTCTATGCGGGCGGCACCGGCTCGGTGCGCGGATTCAAAACCGGCACCCTCGGCCCGAAAGATTCCGCTGGCGATGCATTGGGTGGCGAGAAACGCGTGGTCGGTAACCTGGAGCTTTTCTTCCCGTTGCCAGGCGTCAAGGATGACCAATCGCTGCGGATGTCTGCGTTTGTTGATGCAGGTGCGGCTTTTGGTCCGGGTGGTTCGCCGATTGGTGTCAATGGGCTCCAAAGCACGTTCTCGGACTTTTCGTTCGCCGATATGGGGGTTTCAGCCGGCGTGGCGGTATTGTGGGTGTCGCCGATTGGCCCGCTCAAGTTCAGTCTGGCGCAGCCACTCCTTAAACAGGATGGCGACCAGACAGAAGTGTTTCAATTTACCTTGGGCAATTCGTTCTGAGGATTGGTTCTACCGGAGTGTGATGATGAAATTCAAACAACTTGCAGTATCCCTGATTCTGGCATCCGCGTTCGCGGCTACGCCGACCCTTGCCGATACCAAGGTCGGTTTCGTCAATACCGAAAAACTGTTGCGCGAAGCCCCGCTGTCAGTGGCGGCACAAAAGAAACTGGAACGCGAATTCGCCACGCGCCAGCAGGATTTGCAGAAGCTCGCCAAGCAGGCGCGTGAGTTGCAGGCGCAACTCGACAAGGACGGCGTGACCATGTCCGACAGCGAACGCAAGACCAAGGAGCGTGATTTGGGCAATAGCAGCCGTGAGCTGCAGCGTCAGGAGCGTGAATTCCGCGAAGACCTCAACCTGCGTCGTAACGAGGAACTCGGGCAGATTCAGGAGCGTGCTCGCAAGACGATCCAGGACATTGCCAAGGCCGAAAAATACGACATCATCGTTGAGCAGGCGGTGTTTGTTGATCCAAAAGTCGACATCACCGATCGCGTGATGAAAGCGCTCGGCGGGAAATAAGCGCGTCTGATGCCGGTAACGCTGACTGAGTTGGTTGCCCGCTTCGGCGGGGAACTGGTGGGCGATGGCTCGCTGATGATCAGCCAGGTTGCGCCGCTGGAGTACGCGACGCCCAACGAAATTGGCTTCGTCTCGCAGAGCAAGTACCTGGCCCAGCTGGCCAGCACCCAGGCGGGCGCGGTGATTCTGCCCGAGGATGCGCGCGACGCCACCGGGCTGCCGCGCATCCTGACGCCCAATCCCTATCTGTATTTCGCACGTGTTTCGACCTTGCTGAATCAGCCGCCGCGCCCGCCCGTGGGGATACATCCGGCGGCGACGGTCGCTGCGGATGCGCACATCGCAGCCGATGCCTGCATCGCCGCGGGCGCGGTGATCGGGAGCGGCGCGGTGATCGGCGCGCGCAGCGTCATTGGCGCCAACAGCGTGGTGGGCGACCAGGCGCGGGTGGGTGCCGATTGCCTGCTGCACGCCAATGTCACTGTTTACCACCGCTGTGAAGTAGGCGATCGCGCGATTCTGCATTCAGGCTGCGTGATCGGCTCCGACGGCTTTGGCTTCGCGCCGAACGAGGGACGCTGGGAGAAAATCCCGCAAATCGGCCGCGTGCTGATCGGCGACGATGTCGAGATCGGCGCGTGTACGACGATCGATCGCGGCGCGCTCGAAGACACCGTGATCGAAGAGGGCGTCAAACTCGACAACCTGATTCAGATTGCCCACAACGTGGTGGTGGGCGCGCACAGCGCGATTGCTGCCTGCACCGGCATCGCCGGCAGCGCCAAAATCGGCCGCCATTGCACCATCGGCGGGGCAGCGATGATATTCGGCCACATCGAAATCGCCGACGGCACGCGTATTTCGACCAACACGCTGATTACCAAATCCCTGCCCAAGGCCGGCACCTACACCTCGGCGCTGCCCTTTTCCGAACACGAGGTGTGGCAGAAAAACGCCGTGCACATGCGCAATCTCGACAAGCTGGTCAAGCGCATCAAGCAGCTTGAAACGCGCCTTACCGAACTGGAAAGCCAGTCAGAAAGAAAATCATGATCATGGATATCACGCAGGTCATGCAGTATTTGCCCCACCGCTACCCGTTCTTGCTGATCGACAAGGTGACCGAGATGGAGCTCGGCAAGACCATCACCGCGATCAAGAACGTCACCATCAACGAGCCGTTTTTCCCTGGTCATTTTCCGGGTGCGCCGGTGATGCCGGGCGTGCTGATTCTGGAAGCGATGGCGCAGGCGGCGGCGATCCTGTCGTTCAAGACCAAGAACATCGCGCCGGAAGATATCGGGATTGTGTACTTCGCCGGCATCGACGGCGCGCGTTTCAAGAAGCCAGTCACGCCGGGCGATCAACTGGTGCTCAAGGTGGCGATCGTGCGCGAGATGCGCGGCATCTGGAAATACACCGGACGCGCCGAAGTCGACGGTGTGCTGGTCGCCGAAGCCGAACTCATGGCGACGCTGCGCGACAAGCCCTGAGATGGCGACGATACACCCTACCGCGCTGGTCGCAGCGGGCGCGCGGCTGGCAGACGACGTTGAAATCGGTCCCTATACGATCATCGGCGAACACGTCGAGATCGGCAGCGGCACCACGGTCGGCGCGCATGCGGTCATCACCGGGCACACCACCATCGGCGCGCGCAACCGGATATTCCATTTCGTCTCGCTGGGCGAGGCGCCGCAGGACAAGAAATACGCGGGCGAGCCGACCCGGCTGGAAATCGGCGACGACAACGTCATCCGCGAGTTCTGCACCTTCAACATCGGCACCGTGCAGGACCGCGGCGTGACCACCATCGGCAGCCACAACTGGATCATGGCCTATGTCCACATCGCACACGATTGCGTGGTGGGCGACCACACCATTTTTGCCAACAATGCTTCGCTCGCCGGGCATGCTGAAATCGGCGACTGGGTGATTCTGGGCGGCTTTACCGGTGTGCACCAGTTCTGCAAAGTTGGCGCACATGTGATGACGGGCATTTCCAGTGTGGTGTTCAAGGACATCCCGCCCTTCGTCATGGCATCCGGCCAGCCTGCCGCGCCGCATGGGCTCAATAGTGAAGGGCTCAAGCGGCGTGGATTCTCACCAGCATCGCTGGCCTCGCTGAAGCGTGCCTACAAGATTCTGTACCGCGAAGGCAACACGATTGCCGAGGCGCAAGCCAAGCTTGCCCCTGAGGCTGCCAACTGCGCCGAAGTGCAGCAACTGCTCGATTTTCTCGCGCGCGCCGAGCGCGGCATCATCCGCTGATGGATATCGGGCTGGTCGCCGGGGAAGCCTCCGGCGATCTTCTCGGCGCGCACTTCATCGGCGCACTCAAACACACCCATCCTGATTTGCGAGCCGCAGGCATTGCCGGACCCAGGCTCGTTCAGGCAGGCGTCCAGGCCATATATCCCAGCGAGAAGCTGGCCGTCAACGGCTATGTCGAGGTACTGCGCCATCTGCCTGCGCTGCTTTGGATACGCTCACGCATCACGCGTTTTTTCCTGACTGAGCGGCCGCGCGTATTCGTCGGGATTGATGCACCCGATTTCAACTTCACGCTGGAAGCCAGACTCAAACAGGCCGGCATTCCCACCGTGCACTTTGTCAGCCCGTCGCTGTGGGCGTGGCGGCCGGAGCGCATCCATCGCATCAAACAGGCGGTGTCGCACATGCTGGTGGTGTTTCCGTTCGAGGAAAAGATTTACCGGGACGCGGGCATTCCGGTCACCTACGTCGGCCACCCGCTGGCGGACGTGATTCCCCTGCAGCCTGACGTTGCCGCTGCGCGTGCCGCCCTGGCGCTGACCGCCCGCCCGGTGATTG
>JAAPAA010000310.1 GCA_012274165.1 Thiobacillaceae bacterium | reverse complement strand
GCTATCGCGGCATGCATTCATTCGATCTCGCATTCGACGACCTCTTCGTGCCCGGCGACAACGTCATCGGACAAGAGGCCGGCCTCGGCAAGGGCTTTTATTTCACGATGGCCGGCATGGTCGGCGGCCGCGTCCAGACGGCAGCGCGCGCCTTGGGTGTCATGCGGGCCGCTCTGCGCGCCGCGATCCGGTACGCCGGCGACCGCAAGGTCTTTGGTGCCGCCCTGATCGACTTTCCGCTCACGCAGGTCAAGATCGCCGGAATGGCGGCCCGGTTCGCGGCCTGCCGGCGGCTGACCTACCGGGTCGGCGGGCTGCTGGACAGCGGCGGCGGCCGGATGGAGGCAAGCCTTGTCAAGCTGCTGGCGTGCCGTTCGGCGGAAATGGTGACGCGCGAGGCCCTGCAGATCCACGGCGGCATGGGCTACGCCGAGGAGAGCGCCGTGAGCCGCTATTTCGTGGACGCCCGGGTGCTGTCGATCTTCGAAGGCGCCGAGGAGACGCTGGCGTTGAAGGTGGTGGCGCGCAGCCTGCTCGAGAACGCGCTGGGCCGCAGGACCGCGTGAATTCACGCGCGCCACCCAAGTCGAATGAATAATCCGTTTGCCCGGCCCTTCCGTGACATTGCAAACGGCATGTCTGTCTGTACGGAGCGCTTCGGCATGCTTGCTTTGCCGGCGACTCTGGGCGCCATGCTGCTGTCCTGGTGGATTTACGTGCCCATACACGAGCTATTCCATGCATGGGGATGCCTGCTGACCGGTGGCACGGTCAGCAGGCTCGAGATAGCCAGCACCTACGGTGGTATATGGGTCGCCTTTGTTGTCCCGTACGTGGTGCCCAGCTCTGAGTACGCAGGTCGTTTGTCGGGGTTTGTCACGGGCGGCAGCGACTCTGTTTACCTGGTCACGGTTTTCGCACCCTATGTGCTGACCCTGTTGGTCGGACTTCCCTTGCTAAGGCTCGCGCAGCGCACCGCCAATCCTCTGATCCTCGGCGCAGCGGTGCCGGTGGCCTATTCGCCGTTTATTTCCCTTACCGGCGACTACTATGAGCTTGGCTCGATCCTCGTCAGTCGCATCCTGGCGCCCTGGTGGCCGCAGGCCGTGCTGCAATGGCGATCCGATGACTTGCCGAAGCTGCTCGGTGCCCGGTTCGGATCCGGTGCGGGGAACGCCCTGGCCGGTGATGCGCTGGGGATTGCAGGCAGTGTCGCTCTGGGAACGCTATTGGCTTTCGGCACGTACCAGGCGGGAGTGTGGATCGCAGATCGCTTGATGGCTGCATCCGGCGACTCCAGTCTGTCATCTCGCCAGCGTGCCGATGTCTAGTGGCGGGTCAGGGAACCGGCGAATCGGGGTCAGCAACATGCCCGATAGGGTCTGCCAAGGCTCGTCCTCGTACCCTTTCAGGCCGACCCGGCCCAAGCTTACCTGCGCAGGCAAGGAATACGTGCCGAAAAGGCGATCCCAAAAGGAGAAGATGAATCCGAAGTTGGTGTCATGCAAGGTGGGCTGCACGTCGTGATGAACACGATGCAGGGCGGGGGTGACAAAGACCGGCCGGAGGCGCTCCATCCAGGCGGGAAAATGAACATTCGCGTGTTGAAACAAGCCAAACGCGTTGTGAGCTATCGAACGCACGCCCTCTATCCACAAGGGCAGGCCGAGGGCCGCGTACAGCGCGACCTTGCAGACAATCTGCAGCGAGACTTCAACGGGATGTGCCCGTAGCGCAGTCGTGGCGTCCAGATGGCTGTCCGAGTGATGAACCGAATGAAGCCTCCAAAGCCAGCCGACGCGGTGAGAGGCCCGATGCAAACCGTAATCCAACAGATCCGAAGCGAGGAAAGCCAGCAAGACCTGCAAGAACAGGGGAGACTTGTACAACGCAAGTCCGAAGGGCGAGGTGCGGAGCAGCAGACTGCTGGATGGAACGAGCCCTTGCCCAATCACATAGTCTGCTAAGAGCACCACGAAGGCGAACAGACCCAGATTTCTGAGGACGTGCGTGATGCGCGCTCTCGCAGTGACGAATTCAACCTTGGCTTGTCCGCCTTCCCACAGCAGAAGGAAAACCAATAGGCCAAGGAAGGTTCCCTCATAAAGAACCCGGATGACCGGGAGCGCCTGCTCTGTCATCGACAGACAAGGACTATGGACCTGCTGGTCCGGACGGATTCACCGAGTCATTTCTTCTTGTTGCGCTTGCGGATGGCCAGACCACCCACCACACCAATGGCCGCCATGAGTCCGATCAGCCCCCATTCATCCAGGGTGGGGACCGACTCAGTGACAACAGGGGTAATGGTACCGGCGGACGCAAGAGCGCTACCAAAGGAAGCCACTGCTGTCAAGCAAATCCTGCTGAGAAAGTTCATGGATCCTCGCCCTCTTTGGAATGAGGACCGGATATTGAGTACCTTTTTGATCTGTGTCAAGCCTCAGTTCGGAGCCGGTATCCGGTCCGAATTCGGGCGGCCCGTACGCATCACGCCTTGCCCTGGCGAAGTGCCGCGCATCTGCTCGCGCCCGGCTTCGAAGGCGTCGGCGTTGCGCTGGCGCAGTTCCTCCTTGCCGCCAAAACGACGCAGCACCTCGGCCAGCAGCGCGTCGGCGGTGAACGGCAGGCTGTCGGCGGCCGCGCCCAGCATCACGGTGTTGGCCAGCCGCGTGTCGCCGAGCGCCAGGGCAATCGCGCCGGCGTCGATCGAATGCGCCAGTCGCCGCACCGCATCTTCGATCGTTGCAGCGGGCAGTGAAGAGCGCACGACCAGCGCCATGTAGTTCGGCGGGTCGTCGCTTTGCGCGTGCGCCAGATATGCCTGAGGTGTGGGCGCGAGGTCGAGCGAACGCTGGCGCACGTCGCCGACGACCTCGG
>JAAPAA010000309.1 GCA_012274165.1 Thiobacillaceae bacterium | reverse complement strand
GCGTCTGGCCGAGTGACGCCCCGGCAAAGCCACCCGCGGTCTCGGCGCGCCCCGGCAGCACGATGACCAGATTGGTGCCGAGCGAGGAAAACTGCCCGACCACATAGCGCCGCGCGCCGTCGCCCAGCGCGGTCAGCACCACCACCGCCGCCACCCCCAGCGCCATCGCCAGCACGATGAGCAGGGAACGGGTGCGGTAGCTCACCACGGTTGCGAACGAGAGGCTCAGCGTGTCGCGCAGGTTCATTTTTCGTCGGCGACGATCTCGCCATCGCGCATCGCTATGTGGCGATGCGCGCGCGCCCCGAGTTCGCGGTCATGCGTGACGACGATGAGCGTGGTGCCCGCATGGTGCAAGCCTTCCAGCAAGGCCATGACCTCGGCGCCGATGCGATGGTCGAGGTTGCCGGTCGGTTCGTCTGCCAAGAGCGCGGTCGGACGCAGGATGGTGGCGCGCGCGATGGCGACGCGCTGGCGCTGGCCGCCGGAGAGTTCGGCCGGGCGATGGCGGGCGCGGTCGGTGAGATCGAAGGCGTCCAGCGCGGCATCGACGCGTGACTTGCGCTCGGCCGGCTCGATGCCTTCGAGTGTCAGCGGCAGTTCAATGTTCTGCGCGGCGGTGAGGCGCGGCACCAGATGGAACGCCTGGAACACGAAGCCGATTTTCTCGCGCCGCACGCGCGCCTGCTCGGTTTCCGACAGTTCAGTGACGTTGATGCCGTCCAGTTCGTAACGTCCGCTGTCGGGGCGGTCGAGCAGGCCGATGACGTTGAGCAGGGTGGACTTGCCGGAGCCGGACGGCCCCATGATCGAGACATATTCGCCCGCCGCGATGTCGAGGCTGACGCTGTTGAGCGCGCGCACTTCCTGGTCGCCCATGTGGAATACGCGCGTGATCGCGGCGAGATGAATCATGGCTGAACGGCTTTTGGTTTGACCTTGACGCCGGCTTTCACGTTTTCATTATCGAAAGAAAGCAGCACCCGGTCACCGGCTTTCAGGCCGCCGACGATTTCGGTGAATGCCCAGTTGGCCAGTCCGGTTTTCAGCTTGCGCGTTTCCAGCTTGTCGCCGACGCCCAGCACCAGCACGCTGCCGTCCTGCTGGATCGCCTGGGTAGGCACCCGCAGTACATTGTCGCGGCGTTCGATGATGACTTCGACATCGGTGCTGTAACCGACCAGCAACGGCCGGTGTTCAGGATCGGTGAAATCGACTTCGACATCGACCGTGCGCGCCTGCTTTTCGACTTCGGTGACGTAGGGTGCAATGCGTCGCACGCGTCCCTCGAAGGACTGGCCGGGCAGGGCGTCGAGGGTGATGCGTGCGGGCTGGCCCGGCTTCAGCCTCGGCGCGTCGACTTCGTCCATCGGCGCGGTGGCGTAGAGGCAGGTGTCGTCGATCAGATCGACCGCAGGCGGGGTGGGAATGCCGGGTGGCGAAGGCGTGGCATATTCGCCCACTTCGCCGGTGACTTGCGCCACGATGCCGGCAAACGGCGCGGTCAGCGTGGTGCGCTCCAGTCCGGCCAGCGTCACGCCGATCTGCGCCTGCGCACGCTTGACGTCGGCGACCAGCGCATTGCAGTTGGCCTGGCGCGCACGGGCGTCGGCACGGGCATCCTCGCCGCGCTGCGGGCTGACAAAGCCTTTGTGCGCGAGTTGCTCGGTACGGTCGGCTTCGCGCTGCGCGTTGTCGGCCATGATGCAGGCTTCGCGGCGGCGCTCCTCGCTGGTGGCGAGTTGGCGAGTGGCAAGCTCGCGCTGCGCGGCGAGGTCGTGGTTCCACAATTCCAGCAGCGGCTGTCCCGCCTTTACGCGGTCGCCTTCCTTGACCCACAGTTTGACGATCTGCCCGCCAGCCGCCGGAGCAAGTTTGGCGCGGCGGCAGGCGGTGATCGTGCCGGCGCGGGTGTTGACCACGGTGGATTCGACTGCGCCGCGCGCAATCGTGGCGAGCTCGACCTCGGGTGGCTGTGGCCGGGTGAAGTGCCAGCCCACATAGGCCAGCACGGCGACGACCGACAGGGTCAAGGCCAGACGCAACAGGGTTTTGGGTTTGAGCATGGCGGCAAAGCTGGACGGGACGAGGCCAATGTAACATTGGGCCATGCTGAAAACTATCGTTCCCGCCACGCTCGAATTCAAGGATGGCGTGGCGTACTCCACCGCGTATGGCGATATTTATCACTCGGCCGACGGCGGCGCAGGCCAGGCACGCTATGTTTTTTTGCAGGGCTGTGGCCTGCCGCACAAGTGGCAGGGGCATGCGAGTTTCGTCGTGCTGGAAACCGGATTTGGTACCGGCTTGAACTTTCTGGCGACGTGGGCAGCGTGGCGGGACGATCCGGCGCGCCCCGCGCGGTTGCACTTTTTATCCATCGAGAAACATCCGTTCCGGGCAGCCGATCTGGCGGCGCTGCACGCGCAGTGGCCCGAGTTCGCCAAACTGTCTGATGAGTTGATTGCCAACTGGCCGCTGCTGGTGCCGGGGTTTCATCGCATTGCACTCGACGGTGGGCGGGTGCAGTTGACGCTGATGCTGGGCGACGTGCGCGATTGCCTGCCGCAGGTGCTGGCTGGGGTGGATGCGTTTTATCTGGATGGATTCAATCCCGACAGCAATGCCGAGATGTGGCAGCCGAAGCTGTTTTACACGCTGGCGCGGCTGGCCAAACCCGGTGCGCGTGCGGCGACGTATACGGTGGCGGCTGTGGTGC
>JAAPAA010000308.1 GCA_012274165.1 Thiobacillaceae bacterium | reverse complement strand
GTCGAGGTATCGGTTGCGGTTGGCGTGTCCGTCGCGGTCGGCGGGGGCGTGAGCGTACTTGTCGGGAGCGGCGTCGAGGTGGGGGTATCGGCGGCGGTCGGTGTTGCCGAAGCGGTCGGCAGGACGGCGAGTGTCGGCAGGATCACGGCGGCGGGTGCGGTGGTACAGGCGGCAAACAGGGTCAGCACGACAAGGGTGATAACGAAGTTGCGCAGGAAGTTTTTCATGGAGCAGTTGCGTGACGGGAGGCGGCGCTAGTTTAGCAGTGCAGCCCGGCCGGGCGGGGTTTGTGTTGCCTCCCCCAATAATGGTTTACCTCGGGCGTCGATGAAAGTTGCCCGATGAGGTACATTCATATTGATATTATTTTGTTAAATAAATGGAAGATTGTTATGAAACCTCTACATGGATTGTTTGTGGTGGCTTTGGCCTGTCTCGCGACAGTATCTGCTCGAGCCGAGGACGTTGTGCAAGTGTCTTCACTCATTCCTTATCAAAGCGATGACGTCGCGGATGAAACCGTCCGCAAGGAGTGCGACTGGAATACCACCATGCCGCGCTATTTGGCCGAGGAGTCCGATGGGCGTGTGAAAGTCGCGGAGAAAAACGTTGATACGACAACTGACAAAAAGCTGGTGCTGGTTGCTACCAATCTCCACACACTCGGCGGTGGGCCCTGGACGGGACCGAAGTGGCTGGTGCTGGAAGGGAAGCTCATGCAGGGTGACAAACTGCTGGGGGATTTCGAAGCCAGGCGCCAAACGATCAGCGGTTCATATCGAGCTTGCTCGACGCTGGAGTCGCTCAGCGAGGAAATTTCGGACGACATTCTGGAATGGCTTAAAGCGCCAGGTTTGAATGCCAAATTGGGCGACGCAGGCTAGCAGGGCAGACCGTTTCGAAGCCCCGAGAAAAAATAAATGGGGTCTACCATCGGATTTGTGGATGACGCCCGCCAGTTGAAAGCGTAGCTTTTCTCGCTGACGGGGGTGTGGCTCATGGGGCCCGTGGTTTGGCAATAAACGTCGCTCGACTCTGAAATGCCGCCCTCGTCACCCACATCATCCGTAACGCCTGCCGGAATGGTGGGCTACCTCGCCCACCCGGGGCAAATGAATTTC
The DNA here is from genome assembly GCA_012274165.1 of Thiobacillaceae bacterium. GTDB lineage: Bacteria > Pseudomonadota > Gammaproteobacteria > Burkholderiales > Thiobacillaceae > Thiobacillus. The sequence continues at coordinate 7,676 of JAAPAA010000308.1, read as the reverse complement.
GGGATGATTCTGCTGGCCTCCATCGTCGGCTGCCTGGTTGGTGCGTCGTTCAATTACGCGGTGGCGCTGTGGCTGGGTCGCCCCTTCCTCGAACGCTGGGGCCGCTACTTCTTCGTCCGCCCCGAGCTGCTGCACAAGACCGATGCCTTCTTCACCCGGCACGGCGCGATTTCCATCTTCACAGGCCGCCTGATCCCCGGCATTCGCCATCTCATCTCCCTCCCTGCCGGACTCACCCGCATGAACCCCGGCGCGTTCGCTTTCTATACATACCTGCCTCGGTGCCGGCCGGCTGCACAATCTTCGATCCAGGGGAGGGTAAAAACAGCCTGACCGACGACGAGTACGCGGGAGAGATCAAGGGTTAAGGAAAAGCTTGCCGTTAATACTAAAAGGGGGCAAACGATCTGGTCTGCTCATTTTTCCAGACACGATCAAGGTCGCTGCCATCCGGCAAGGTCAGCACCTCCAGCTTCAATTCTGTCTGCGTGAAGATGAATAGGGACAGGCACGATGAATCAGTTATCACCCCGCCGCCTCCACCATCAACCGCTTCATTTCCGCTACCGCCTCTTGCCACCCCACGAACAGTGCCTGCGCAACAATCGCGTGGCCGATGTTGAGTTCGTGGATGCCGGGCAGCGCGGCGATGGACTGGACGTTGTGGTAAGTGAGGCCGTGGCCGGCGTTGACGGTTAAACCGATGCTGCGGCCATAGGCGACTGCGGTGCGGATGCGCTCGAATTCAACTGTGCGTGCTTCGTCAGTTTCGGCATCGGCATAGGCACCGGTGTGAATTTCGACAACGGGCGCGCCGCAATGGTGGGAGGCGTCGATCTGTACGAAATCGGGGTCGATGAAGAGCGAGACCCGAATGCCAGCGTCAGCCAGCCGTTTGCAGGCATCGGCAATTTTAGGCTGCTGGCCTTTGACGTCGAGGCCGCCTTCGGTGGTGAGTTCTTCGCGCTTTTCAGGCACCAGGCACACGTCCTGCGGCCGGGTGGCGATGGCGATGGCGAGCATTTCCTCGGTGACGGCCATTTCCAGATTCATCTTGGTTTTGAGCACCTGGCGCAGGATGGCAACGTCGGCGTCCTGAATGTGGCGGCGGTCTTCGCGCAGGTGCAGGGTGATCGAGTCGGCGCCGGCGGTTTCGGCCATGAGCGCGGCTTCGACCGGGCTGGGGTAGCGAGTCTTGCGGGCCTGGCGCAGGGTGGCAATGTGGTCGATGTTGACGCCGAGATAGATGCTCATGGATTCAGTTCGGTGAGGTCACGCAATAACTGGCGAGTATAAAGTGGCTTGGTGCCGAGGGTGTGGTTGATGAGGCTGCGCATCAAGGACTTGGATTCGCTCAGCGTCGTCGGCCGCTCGAAGCTGTCCGCTGCCAGATCGAGCAGTGTCTGGCCGGATACCGGACAGCCCGGTTGCCCGCTCGCGCGCAGCGCGCCGCGTTCGGGCTGGAACACATAGCGGCTTGCGGCATGGACCGGCGCGCCGCTGTCGGCCTCGATGTCGAAGGTGGCGCCGTAGCCGATTTCACCGAGCAGCCGTTTTTCAAAGCGGCGCAGGATGCGTTCGTAATCGGTGGCGGCGGCGTCACCCGCCAGTTGATCGAGGGTGCCGAGGTAATGTGCGTACAGCGCTTCGTGCGCATCGCCGCGCGCCAGCAGCCGCAACAGCAGTTCGTTGAGATAAAACCCGCACATCAATGCGCGGCCCTGCGGCGGTGCAATCCCGCCATGCCATTCAGCGGCGTGCAGGGTTTTCAGGTCGGACTTGCCAAACCACGACAGCAGCAACGGGGTGAAGGGTTGCATCAGTCCGCGCAGTGCGGAGGTCGGGCGGCGCGCGCCGCGTGCGATCAGTGCGACGCGGCCATGGCTGCGGGTGAACACCTCGGCCACCACGCTGGTTTCCTTGAAGGCGTAAGTATGAAGAATGAGGCCAGGCTCATTGTTGACGCGCGCCTCGCCCGACATTAATCAAGTCCGAGTGATTTCAGCATCCGCACGTCGTCGGCCCAGCCGCCTTTGACCTTGACCCAGACTTCCAGATAGACCTTGCTGTCGAAGGCGTGCTCCATGTCGAGGCGTGCCTGGGTGGAGATGGTTTTGAGCTTTTCGCCGCCCTTGCCGATGAGGATGGGCTTGTGGCTGTCACGATCGACCAGGATGGTGGCGAAGATACGGCGCAGGTTGCCCTCCTCCTCAAACTTGTCGATCTGTACGGCCACCGCATAGGGGATTTCCTCGCCGCACAGGCGAAAGACTTTTTCGCGGATCAGCTCGGCTGCCAGTTGGCGTTCGGTTTGGTCGGTGACGTCGTCTTCGCCAAACAGTGGCGCATTCTCCGGCAGATGGGATTGCACGGTTTTCAGCAGCTCGTCCAGGTTTTTGGACTGCTTGGCCGACACCGGGACGATCTCGGTGAAAGGATGCGCGGCAGCGGCTTCCTGCAAATAGGCCATCAACTCGCCGCGATCGCTGACGTGATCGATCTTGTTGACCACCAGGATGACCGGGCGATCCGTCGGCAGCAACTCGATCACCTGACGGTCTTCTTTTTTCAGGCGGCCGGCTTCCACCAGCATCAGCACCACGTCGGTGTCCGACAGCGTTTCACGCACGCGTTTATTCATGGCGCGGTTCATGGTGCCCGCGTAGCGGGTCTGGAATCCCGGGGTATCGACGAACACGAATTGCGCTTCGTCGGTGGTGTGGATGCCCATCACCCGGTGACGCGTGGTTTGCGCTTTCTTCGAGGTGATGCTGACCTTCTGCCCGACGATGCGGTTAAGCAGCGTCGACTTGCCGACGTTGGGACGCCCGACAATGGCGACGAGGCCACATTTGAACGGATTTGATTCGGGTGACTGGCTCATTTTTGCAATGCCTCACACGCCTGGCGTGCGGCCTCCTGTTCGGCTGCGCGGCGGCTTTTACCCACGCCGCGGGTGATGAGTGCCGGCTTGCCCAGCACGCACTCAACAATGAAATTCTGATCATGCGCCTCGCCTTCGGTGCCGACCAAGCGATACTCCGGCAGCGCCTGCCGATGCGATTGCAGCCACTCCTGCAGCTCGGTCTTGGCGTCCTTGCCCGATGCCCTGGGATCGATTTGTGCAAGCAGCGGATCGAACAGATGGCGCACCACGCGTGCCGCTTCGTCGAAACCCGCCTCCAGGAAAACCGCGCCAAACAGGGATTCAAGCGCATCGGCCAGAATCGATGGTCGCCGGAAGCCGCCGCTTTTGAGTTCGCCCTCGCCTAGCCGCAGGGTGTCGCCCAGGCGCAGGGTGATGGCAATTTCTGCCAGGGTTTCCTGTCGTACCAGATTGGCCCGCAGACGCGACAAGCTGCCTTCAGGCAAACCGGGAAACGCATCGTAGAGCGCGCGGGCAACCGTGCAATTCAATACCGAGTCGCCAAGAAATTCGAGCCGCTCGTTATTGGTCGAGCCATAACTGCGGTGCGTCAGCGCTTGCGTTAACAGCTCGGCGCGAATGAAGGTATACCCCAGCGCCTGCTGCAAACGCTGGGTCAGTATCGGATTATTCAACCTCAACCGCTGCCGCGTTGGGGTCTGAACTGGCGCTGAAATCGACCACCAGGCTGATGTTGCCGACCAGCTTGGTACGGAATGCGTATTCAGCCGTAATCACCGGTACCCCACCATGACGATCCACGCTGAGATCTTCCGGCTTCACGACCGTGACATAGCCCACGTTGGCGCGCTTCGAAAAGTCGTCGCGAATCTCGGCATTGCTCTTGGATTTAAGGTCTGCTTCCTGCCCCATGGTGGCAAGAATTTTCTTCACCGAGAAAAACTCGATATAGGCCGGCACCAGTTTCATTCCCACCATCGCAATCGCGATAAAAATGATGGCGACGAACAGGAAGCCAAACATGGTCAAACCACGTTGATGCTGCGCCAGGGGGGACTTGTTCTGCATGAGGTCTCCTTGATTATTGAATGGTGGTGCCGATACGGCTGAAATCGTCAAAGCTCATCCAGATGAAAAACGCCTTGCCGACGATGTTCCTGTCCGGAACAAATCCCCAGTAGCGGCTATCGTTACTGGCGTCACGGTTGTCGCCCATCATGAAGTACTGTCCTGCGGGCACTTTGCAGGTAAAGCCTTCACCTTCGGCATTGTAGGAGCAGTTTTCGCGATAGGGGAAGTCCATTACCTGCGACGGGAACACCGACGGCTTGCCGGGTTCGGTCATCATGATATGGGGGTCGGCTTTAAGCGACTCCTTGTACACCATCGCGCTGATGTAGTTCAGGCCGCTCCCGACGTAACTGTAGGTTCCGGTATTGCTGGCAGGCATGGGCTTGCCATTGATCGTCAGTTTTTTGTCGCGGTACTCGACCACGTCGCCCGGCAGGCCGATCACACGCTTGATGTAATCGAGGCTGGGGTCGCCCGGATAACGAAACACCATGACGTCGCCGCGTTCGGGGTTATTCATCTGCATGATTTTTTGATTGAACACCGGCAGGCGGATGCCGTAGGTGAACTTGTTGACCAGGATGAAATCGCCAATCAACAGCGTCGGCATCATCGAACCGGAGGGGATTTTGAACGGCTCGACCAGAAAGGAACGCAGTCCGAATACAACAAATATGACCGGAAAAAAACTCTTGGCATATTCGACCAGCATCGGCTCCCTGTCCCCCGGGCCGCGGCTGCGTTTAAGAAACAGCGCGTCGAGCAGCCAGATGCCGCCGGTGATAACGAGTGCGCTAAAAAGAATGAGGGCGAAGTTCATGGCGTTTACTTGTCCGAGACCTGGAGAATCGCAAGGAAGGCTTCCTGCGGGATTTCGACGTTGCCGACCTGCTTCATGCGACGCTTGCCGGCCTTTTGTTTTTCAAGCAGCTTTTTCTTTCGGCTGATGTCGCCGCCATAACATTTGGCGAGCACATTCTTCCGCAACGCCTTGACGTTCTCACGTGCAATCACATTGGCACCGATGGCGGCCTGCACCGCCACGTCGAACATCTGACGCGGAATCATTTCACGCATCTTCGACGCCAGTTCGCGCCCGCGATAGACGCTGGTGGCGCGGTGAACAATCAGCGACAGCGCATCAACTTTCTCGGTGTTGACCAGAATGTCGAGCTTGACCAGATCGCCCGCGCGGTATTCCTTGAACTCGTAGTCGAGCGAGGCATAGCCACGGCTGGTCGATTTAAGCTTGTCGAAAAAGTCCATCACCACTTCGTTCATCGGCAGGTCATACACCAGCATCACCTGGCGGCCGTGGTATTGCATGTTGACCTGCATCCCGCGCTTTTGGTTGCACAGGGTGATGACATTACCGACATATTCTTCCGGCACGAAAATCGTCGCGGTGATGATCGGCTCACGGATTTCCTCGATCTTCGACAACTCGGGCAGCTTGAATGGATTCTCGACGTTGATCAAGGTGCCGTCTTTCATCAGCACTTCGTATACCACCGTCGGCGCGGTGGTGATGAGATCCATGTTGTATTCGCGTTCGAGTCGTTCCTGCACGATGTCCATGTGCAGCAGGCCGAGGAAACCGCAAAGGAAGCCGAATCCCAGCGCCTGGCTCACCTCCGGTTCGAATTGCAGAGCCGCATCGTTCAGTTGCAGCTTGGTCAGCGCGTCGCGAAGGTTTTCGAAATCATGCGACTCGATCGGATACAGGCCGGCAAATACCTGCGACTGCACCTTTTTGAATCCGGCCAGCGGTTCGGCGGCGGGATTGTCGAGCAGGGTAATGGTGTCGCCCACCTGTGCCGACTTCAGTTCCTTGATCCCGGCAATCACAAAGCCCACTTCGCCTGCCGACAACTGCGAACGATCGACCGCTTTGGGCGTGAACACACCCACGCTTTCGGTCAAATGCTGCGCGCCGCTCGCCATGAAACGGATCTTGTCCTTGGGCTTGAGCACGCCGTCCACTACCCGCACCAGCATCACGACGCCGACGTAATTGTCGAACCAGGAGTCGATGATCAGCGCCTTCAAGGGCGCGTCTTCCTTGCCGCGCGGTGGCGGAACCTGCTTGACCACCACTTCGAGAATCTCGGCGATACCAATGCCGGTCTTGGCCGACGCACGCACCGACTCGCTGGCATCCAGCCCCACGATATCCTCGATCTCCTCCGCCACCCGGTCCGGGTCGGCTGCTGGCAAGTCGATCTTGTTGAGTACCGGGATGACTTCGACGCCGAGGTCGATCGCGGTGTAGCAGTTGGCCACCGTCTGCGCTTCCACCCCCTGCGAAGCGTCGACCACCAGCAGCGCGCCTTCGCACGCCGACAGCGAGCGCGACACTTCATAGGAAAAATCCACGTGCCCCGGGGTATCGATCAGGTTCAGCTTGTAGGTCAGACCATCCTGCGCCTTGTAGCTCAAGGCAGCGGTCTGTGCCTTGATGGTGATGCCGCGCTCTTTTTCCAGATCCATCGAATCGAGCACCTGCGCCTCCATTTCGCGCTCCGACAGCCCGCCGCAATACTGGATCAAGCGGTCGGCAAGCGTGGACTTGCCGTGGTCAATGTGGGCGATGATGGAGAAATTGCGGATCAGGTTCTGCGACACAGCAAAACGGGCACGTTTCCGTGCCCGGTCAGGGATGAGATAACTATGTGGATTTTAACGGATTTATGGGGCGGGCGGGGAGGATAGCCAGACTGCTTTTGTTGCATTTACAGCAGCCGCCATCCTTGCTGGCCCGAACGCATCACACCTGCGGATGCGCCCGCTCCAGTTTGGAATCCAGCTTGTTCAGTGCATGCAAGTAGGCCTTGGCCGAGGCCACGACGATATCGGTATCGGCGCCCTGCCCGTTCACCACGCGACCGTCCTTGGCCAAACGCACCGTCACTTCGCCTTGGGCATCGGTCCCGCTGGTGATGTTGTTGACCGAATACAGCAGCAAATCAGCACCGCTGGCCACCACTGACTCGAGTGCCTTGAACGTGGCATCGACCGGGCCTGAGCCCTCGCCATTGGCCTGCTTTTCCGCACCGTTATCGGTAAAGACAAGCCGCGCGTGCGGCGTTTCACCGGTCTCGGAGCAGACTTTCATCGATACCAGCTTGTAGCGTTCGGGTTCGGCCGCGTAGCCGCCGTTACTGACCAGCGCTTGCAAGTCTTCATCGAAAATTTCGCGCTTTTTATCGGCGAGCTCTTTGAAGCGGGCAAACGCAGCGTTGAGCGCTTCTTCGCTGTCGAGCACGATGCCCAATTCGGCGAGCTTGGTTTTGAAGGCGTTGCGCCCGGAAAGCTTGCCCAGCGTCAACCGGTTGGCATTCCAGCCGACATCTTCGGCACGCATGATTTCGTATGTCTCACGGTGTTTCAGGACGCCGTCCTGATGGATGCCGGATTCATGGGCGAAGGCATTCGCCCCGACAATGGCCTTGTTCGGCTGCACCGGGTAACCGGTAATGGTGGACACCAGCTTGGATGCAGGCACGATTTGCGTGGCATCGATGCGGGTGTCGCAGCTGAATACATCACGGCGGGTGCGCACCGCCATGACGATTTCTTCCAGCGAGGCATTGCCTGCGCGTTCGCCCAGGCCGTTAATCGTGCATTCGACCTGGCGCGCGCCGTTCATCACCGCGGCCAGCGAGTTGGCAACGGCCATGCCGAGGTCGGTGTGGCAGTGGGTCGACCAGATGACCTT
>JAAPAA010000307.1 GCA_012274165.1 Thiobacillaceae bacterium | reverse complement strand
GGCGGCGGGGCAGGCGGCTGCACCGGCGGGTGTACCGCACAGGCTGACAACAACAGGGCGAACAACCCCGGGCTTGCGCGTAACAGCATCACGGGTGAAGATGGCTCGGATCAAAAATACGCAGCGAGTATAACAATGGGGAGACAGGTTTGATGGAGAGCCAAGGGCTGGGCTGGCTGGTGATGGAGGCCGGGATTGCAGTGGGTCTGCTGTTGTTTATCGTGTGGTGGACGATGAAGAAGTAGGATCGGGGGGCAGGATTCAGGGGCCAGGATTCAGGGAATGTGCGGCCCATGGCGTTTACCCCTGCCCCCTATTCAATGCAGGACGCGTGGCATCGACAAGGTGAACGCCGGAATCTCGGCGTCGAACTTGTTGCCGTCCTCCGCCACCATCTGGTAGCTGCCGTGCATGGTGCCGACTGGAGTCGCCAGCGCGGTGCCGCTGGTGTATTCGAAGCTTTCGCCCGGCCGCAGCAGCGGCTGTTCGCCAACCACGCCCAGGCCCTTTACTTCCTGGGTCACGTTTTCTGCATCGGTGATGATCCAGTGGCGCGAGATCAGCTGCGCGGATACGGTACCGGTGTTGGCGATGGAGATGGTGTAGGCGAACACGTAACGGTCGGACGACGGGTCGCTCTGCTCGGCCAGGTAGGCCGTGTTGACGTTGACGCTGATGTGATATTTCTTGCCTTCGGCCACGGTTTTGCTCAACGAGTAAGGAATGCGCGCAGTGTAACGCAATGACGTGGGGGCTGCTAAAATGGCCGGGTTAATCCAATGACTCCGGAGCCTTCCATGACTTTCCGCATCGCCCCCTCTATTTTGTCCGCCAACTTTGCCCGCCTGGGCGAGGAAGTCGACAATGTGCTTGCCTCCGGTGCCGACATCGTTCACTTCGACGTGATGGACAACCATTACGTGCCCAACCTCACCATTGGCCCGCTGGTATGCGAAGCGCTGCGCAAACATGGCGTCACCGCGCCGATCGACGTGCACCTGATGGTGAAGCCGGTTGACCGCATCATTCCCGACTTTGCCAAGGCAGGCGCGACCTACATCACCTTCCACCCGGAAGCGTCCGAGCACGTCGACCGCACCATCGGCCTGATCAAGGAAAACGGCTGCAAGGCCGGCCTGGTATTCAACCCCGCCACCCCGCTCGACGTGCTCGAATACACGCTGGACAAGATCGACATGGTATTGCTGATGTCGGTCAACCCCGGCTTCGGCGGTCAGAAATTCATTCCCTACGTGCTGGACAAGGCGCGCGCGGTGCGCAAGATGATCAATGACCGTGGCCTCAACGTGAACATCGAAATTGACGGTGGCGTCGGTCCGGCCAATATCCTGGAAGTGGCCCGCGCCGGCGTGGACACCTTCGTCGCCGGTTCCGCCGTGTTCGGCGCCGCCAAGGACACCGACCCGCAGCGCTACAACAGCATCATTGCTGCGATGCGCGCCGAACTGGCCAAGGTCTAACAACAGATACAAGACGCAAGATGCAAGAGACAAGGTGTTCTCTTGTATCTTGAATCTTGCAACTTGCATCTAAAAAACCATGAACTTTCCTCTTCCGATTAAAGCTGTCGTCATCGATCTCGACGGCACGCTCCTCAACACCGCACCTGATCTGGCGCACGCCGCCGAACTGATGATGGCCGACCTTGGCCGTCCCTGCCCGCCGCTGGAGACGATTGCCACCTACATCGGCAATGGCGTGTCGCGGCTGGTCAAGCGCGTGCTCACCGGCGAGATGGATGCCGAGCCGGATGCCGACCTGTTCGCACGCGCGAGTGCTGCGTACCAGAAACATTACGGCGAACACGTCTCGCTGTATTCACGTCCGTTCGACGGCGTGGTCGAGGGGCTCGACGCCTTCAGGGCGATGGGCGTCCATATCGCGTGCATCACCAACAAGGCCGAGCAATACACCGTTCCATTGTTGAAAGACACGGGTCTGTTCGATTATTTCGAGTTGATCCTGTCGGGCGATGCACTGCCCAAGCGCAAGCCCGATCCGCTGCCGCTGCTGCATGCCTGCGACGTCTTCAAGGTCAAGCCCGCCGAGCTGTTGCTGATAGGCGATTCGCTCAACGACACCCAGGCTGCCCGCGCGGCGGGCTGCCCGGTGTTTTGCGTGCCGTATGGCTACAACCGGGGTCGTTCGGTTGCAGAACTCGATCTGGATGCGGTGGTGCCTAGCCTGGCCGAGGCGGCGAAGATGGTGGTGAAAGCGTAATGACGAGGGGCCAGGATTCAGGGATCAGGGGTCAGGGTCGGTGTGGCCGATGGCCACGCTCGTCCTGAGTCAAGGCGCGAAGCGTCCTCCCCTGAATCCTGACCCCTGATCCCTAACCATGACTGAACAAGACTTTTTCGAACTCGCCCGCCAGGGCTACAACCGCATCCCGCTGGTGCGCGAACTGCCGGGCGATCTGGAAACACCGCTGTCGGTGTATCTCAAACTCGCCAACGCGCCTTATACCTATCTGCTGGAGTCGGTGGTGGGAGGCGAGCGCTTCGGTCGCTATTCCTTTATCGGCCTGCCGGCGCGCACGGTGTTGCGGGTGCGCGCGCATCTGCTGACGGTGGAAACCGATGGCCAGGTGGTGGAAGAGCACAGCCTGCCCGATCCGCTGGCTTTCATCGCCGAATTCCAGGCGCGTTTCAAGGCCGCTCCAGTGGCCGGGCTGCCGCGCTTCACCGGCGGACTGGCAGGCTATTTTGGCTACGACACGATTCGTTACATCGAAAAGCGTCTGGCGCCGGGCTTCAACAAACATCAGCCGCGCAAGGACGACGTGATCCACACGCCCGACATTCTGCTGATGCTGACCGAAGAGCTGGCGGTGTTCGACAACCTGGCCGGCAAGCTTTATCTCATCACCCACGCCGACCCGCTCGAACTGGGGGCCTACACGCAGGGGCATTTGCGCTTGCAGGCCTTGACCGAGCAATTGCGCACGCCGATCACGTTGCCGGTCGAACCGGTCACCGCGGTTGCCGAGCCGGTGTCCGAGTTCGGCGAGGCTGAATTCAAGGCGGCGGTGCAAAAGGCCAAGGACTACATCGCAGCGGGCGACATCATGCAGGTGGTGCTGAGCCAGCGCATGGCGCGGCCGTTCGCCGCCTCGCCGCTGTCGCTGTATCGCGCACTGCGCAGCCTCAATCCGTCGCCTTACATGTTTTTTTACGACTTGGGCGGCTTTCATGTCGTCGGCTCGTCGCCCGAAATCCTGGTGCGGCTCGAAGGCGACGACGTCACCTTGCGGCCCATCGCCGGTACGCGGCCGCGCGGGCTGACGCGCGAAGACGATCAGCGTCTGGCTGACGAACTGTTGGCGGATCCGAAGGAGTGCGCCGAGCACCTGCAATTGCTTGACCTGGGCCGTAACGATACCGGCCGCGTGGCCGTCACCGGCAGCGTCAAGGTCACCGAACACATGCAGATCGAGCGCTATTCGCACGTCATGCACATCGTCTCCAACGTCGAAGGCAAGCTGAAACCGGGCCTGTCCGCGCTCGACGTACTGCGCGCCAGCTTCCCGGCAGGGACGGTTTCCGGTGCGCCCAAAGTACGGGCGATGGAAATCATCGACGAGCTTGAACCGAGCAAGCGCGGGATTTATGCCGGCGCGGTGGGCTATCTCGGATTCAACGGCGACATGGATCTGGCGATCGCCATCCGCACCGACGTGATCAAGGAGGGCATGCTGTACGCGCAGGCGGGCGCTGGCATCGTCGCGGATTCGGTACCGGATAACGAATGGACCGAAACGCTCAACAAGGCGCGCGCGGTCATTCGTGCGGCTGAATTGGCTTAGACGCGGTTAACCCGCGCCATCATTTCCCCTGGCTGCGTTTGAGTGGCGCCACCATGCCATTCGGCCGCTTGATCAACTGAGGCCGTATCGGCTGAGCTTGCGATAAAGCGTGCGTTCGGTGATGCCGAGCGCAGTGGCTACACGGGCGCGATGCCCTTGATGGGTGTCGAGCAGACCTTGGATATGCGCACGTTCCAGGGCCGACAACGATTGCGGGGATGCCGCCTGCAGTGCGACGGCGCTGGCGGTTTGCGCAGAAGGGGCGGCTGCGACGGGCAGATGCAAGTCGGCAGCCGTGATGACGCCGTCGCGGCACTTCAGCACGGCTTTCTGCAGCAGATTGCGCAGCTCGCGCACATTGCCCGGAAAGTCGTAGACACGCAGCGCGGCGATGGCGTCCGCATCGAGCCGGCAGCTGCCCTGGCCGCCGATCAGGCGCTTCAATAAATAGGCGGCCAGTTCGGGCATGTCCTCGGCGCGTTCGCGCAAGGGCGGCAAGGTCACATCTATCCCTGCCACGCGGTAATACAAATCCAGGCGGAAGCGCTTGGCATCGACTTCGTCAAGCAGCCTGCGGTTGGTGGCGGACACCACGCGCACATTGGCCGTCAGGGTCAGGGTGCCGCCGACGCGCCGGAATTCGCCGGTCTCCAGCACCCGCAGCAGCTTGGCCTGCAAGTTGAGCGGGATCTCGCCGACTTCATCGAGGAACAGGGTGCCGCCATCGGCCAGTTCGAACAGGCCTTTTTTCTGGCCGCTGCTGCCCGAAAACGCACCGCGTTCATGGCCGAATAATTCGCTTTCAAACAGGCTTTCCGGTACGGCTGCGCAGTTGATGACGATGAACGATCCATTGTTGTGGCTGGAGCGGGCATGGATGAAGCGCGCGGCCAACTCCTTGCCGACGCCGCTTTCGCCGAACAGCAAAATGGAGGCTTCGCTTTCGGCCACGCGCGCAAGATTGTCCACGCAAGTCAGGAATGCGGGCGAGCGCCCCACCATCTGCAACGCGTCGCACATACTGCCGGCCTCGGCTTCCAGTGGAAACATCTGTTCGCCCAGATACAGTTCACCGTTCGCGCCGTACAGGCGATGGCCACGGATGCGGGTGCGCTCGGGCTGCTCGTCGGCGTGGAAATGCGTATGCAGAACCTCGACCGCCTCGCCCTGTGTGAACAGCGCCTGATGCGGGCAATGCTCGCCGTTTTCGTGACAGGGACGAGCAGAATGATGCGACACCGTGTAACAAAACTTCCCCGCGATGGCCTCGGGCGCTATGCCGTAGGCATCGCAATAACGCCGATTGGCGGAAACGATGCGGTAATCGCGGTCAATGATCACGAAGGCTTGCTCGTGCGTGTCGATCAGGCTTTGAATTTTGATATCCATGGGGAACCGCTTGTCATGACGCTTGCCGAATGTGTCATGACTCAATTGTCATGTCAACGTTGGGCGTTGCGATCAGGCCGCATGGATAGGCGCATTGTAGATGGCATATCTGTTGCTATTGTTAAGCAACACAACACCACATAAGGATCTTGAATATGGCACATATCGTTATTTTGGGCGCAGGCATCGGCGGCATGAACATGGCCTACGAAATGCGCGAAGCGGCCCGCGCCGAAGATCGGGTCACGGTCATTTCCAACTTGCCCTATTTCCAGTTCACGCCATCCAACCCCTGGGTGGCGGTGAACTGGCGTAAACAGGACGACATTACGATTCCGGCTGCGCCCTACCTCAATAAAAAGAATATTGACTTCATCGCCGTCGGTGCGGCGCGCGTGCATCCCGAGCGCAATCAGGTTGAACTGACCGACGGGCAGATCGTGGACTACGACTATCTGGTCATCGCAACCGGTCCCAAGCTGGCGTTTGACGAAGTGCCCGGGCTGGGACCCGCAGGGCACACCCAATCGATTTGCCAGGTGGAGCACGCCACAGCGGCGGCCAAGGTATGGGATGCGTTTGTGCAGGAACCCGGCCCGATCGTGGTCGGTGCGGTGCAGGGTGCGTCGTGCTACGGGCCAGCGTATGAATTCGCCATGATCATGGATACCGACCTGAAGAAGCGCAAAATTCGCGACCGCGTGCCGATGACGTTTGTGACCGCCGAGCCCTATGTCGGCCATCTCGGCCTGGGCGGGGTGGGCGATTCGAAAGGTCTGCTCGAATCCGCCATGCGCGATCGCCACAACAAGTGGATCTGCAATGCGAAAGTCACCAAGGTCGAAGCCGGCAAAATGTTTGTTGCCGAGCACAACGACAAGGGCGAAGTCATCAAGGAACACGAACTGCCGTTTGCCTATTCCATGATGCTGCCCGCGTTCAAGGGGATCGACGCCGTGTTCGGCATCGAGGGGCTGACCAACCCGCGCGGCTTCATCACCATCGACGCACATCAGCGCAACGTCAAGTTCCCGAATATTTTTTCGGTTGGTGTCTGCGTCGCCATTCCGCCGGTGGAGGCCACCCCGGTGCCGACCGGCACCCCTAAAACCGGTTACATGATCGAATCCATGGTCACCGCCACCGTGCACAACATCCGTGCCTTGCTGGATGGCAAGGAGCCGACCGAAAAGGCCACCTGGAACGCGATCTGCCTGGCCGACTTTGGCGATACCGGCGCTGCCTTCGTTGCAATCCCGCAAATTCCGCCGCGCAACGTCAACTGGTTCAAGGAAGGCAAGTGGGTGCATCTGGCCAAAGTCGCATTCGAGAAATACTTCATGCGCAAAATGAAAATCGGCAGCACCGAGCCGCTGTATGAGAAATATGTCCTCGGCATGATGGGCATCAAGAAGCTCAAATGATTTCTTGTAGGCTTCGGCCGTTTTAGCGCCTTCGGGCGCTTTTTTTTTGTGTCTGCGGAATAGTCGCACAGCTATAATTCACGGCTCTGGTGCGGGCTTTCACTGCGCCACGATACTGTGCGCCGAAGGACACTCCATGCTGCTGATGATCGATAACTACGATAGCTTCACCTACAACCTCGTGCAGTACTTTGGCGAGTTGGGCGAGGACGTCAAAGTGATCCGCAATGACGAGATCGACCTCGCCGGGGTGGCTGCATTGAGGCCCGACCATATTGTTGTTTCGCCTGGCCCCTGCACACCGAACGAGGCGGGCGTGTCGGTGCCACTGATCAAGGAATTCGCCGGCAAGGTGCCGATTCTCGGCGTGTGCCTCGGCCACCAGAGCATCGGCCAGGCCTTTGGCGGCAGGATCGTGCGCGCCAGGCAACTGATGCACGGCAAGACTTCGATGATTCATCACACCGACGCCGGCGTGTTTCATGGCCTGCCCAATCCCTTCCGAGCCACGCGTTATCACTCGCTGGTGATCGAACGCGAAACCCTGCCAGATTGCCTGGAAATCACGGCGTGGACCGACGATGGCGAAATCATGGGGGTGCGGCATAAAACGCTGGCGGTCGAAGGCGTGCAGTTTCACCCCGAATCCATCCTCACCGAACACGGCCACGCCATGCTCGCCAACTTTCTGAAGGGGCGGGTGTGATGCAGCACAAGAACTTGCTGACGCTGATCATCGAACGCCACGACCTGCCGCACGACGCGATGCTGGCCGCGATGCGCGCCCTGATGGGCGGCGAATGGACGCCTGCACAAATCGCCAGTTTTCTGATCGCGCTGCGCATGAAGGGCGAGTCGGTGACCGAAATCGCCGCTGCGGCCGAGGTCATGCGCGAGCTGTCGACCAAGGTGCCGCTCGCGGGCGTCGACCATCTGGTCGATACCTGCGGCACCGGCGGCGACGGCGCACATACCTTCAATATTTCCACTGCCTCCGCATTCGTCGCGGCGGCGTGTGGCGCGCGCGTGGCCAAGCATGGCGGGCGCTCGGTGTCATCCACCTCGGGCAGCGCCGACGTGCTCGAAACGCTGGGGGTGAACGTCAACCTGACGCCGGAAAAAGTCGCCGAGGCAGTGAAAACCATCGGCGTCGGTTTCATGTTCGCGCCCAACCACCACAGCGCGATGAAACACGCCGCGCCGGTGCGAAAAGAACTCGGCGTGCGCACCCTGTTCAATCTGCTCGGCCCGCTCACCAACCCTGCAGCTGCGCCGAACCAGGTGATGGGCGTGTTCAGCCGCGAACTCACCGGCACGCTGGCGCGGGTGCTGCAGGCACTCGGCAGCCACCATGTGCTGGTCGTCCACGCTGAAGAAGGGCTGGATGAAATCAGCCTGGCCTCGCCCACGTTTGTGGCTGAGCTGAAAGACGGCCACGTGTCGGAATACGAACTCGAGCCCGGCCTGTTCGGCTTGCCACAGGTGGCGGCGAGCGAGCTGGTGGTGAACGGCAAAGACGAGGCAGTCGAGATGCTGCTGGCCGCGCTGGAAAACCGCCACCCCGGCGCTGCCGCCATCGTCGCCCTCAACGCCGGTGCGGCGATTTATGTGTCCGGCCGCGTCGCCAGTTTGATGGCGGGCGTGGAACAGGCGCAGCACGCAATCTCGAGTCTGGCCGCGCGCGACACCCTCGAACACTACCGCCGCTTCAGCCAATCATGAGTGACATCCTCGAAAAAATCCTCGCCACCAAGCGCGTCGAAATCGCCGCCGGGCTGGCAGCCGTGTCGCTGGCCGAGATGCAGGTGCGCGCGCTTGCTGCTCCGCCGCCACGCGATTTCGTCGGTGCCTTGCGCGCCAAACTGGCTGCGGGCCAGCCTGCCGTCATCGCCGAAATCAAGAAAGCCAGCCCGTCCAAGGGCGTGATCCGGCCGGACTTCAAGCCCGCCGAGATTGCCGCCAGTTATGCAGCCGGCGGTGCCGCGTGTCTGTCGGTGCTGACCGACCGCGACTACTTTCAGGGCGGCACCGAGTATCTGATCGAGGCGTGCGCCGCGTGTGCGCTGCCGGTGCTGCGCAAGGATTTCATCATCGATCCGTATCAGGTCTATGAAGCGCGCGCGATGGGGGCGGATTGCATTTTGCTGATTGTCGCCGCGCTGGAATTGCCGGCGATGCAGGCGCTGGAAGCCCTGGCGTTTGAGCTGGGGATGGCGGTGCTTGTGGAGTCGCACAATGCGGCAGAGTTGGATTTGGCTTTGCAGTTGAAGACGCCGTTGCAGGGGATCAACAACCGCAACCTGCGGACGTTTGAGGTGAGCCTGGATACGACCTTGGGGTTGTTGCCGAAGATTGGCGGGGAGCGGATGGTGATTACTGAGTCGGGGATTCTGGCGCCAGATGATGTGGCGCGGATGCGGGGGCGTGGGGTGAATGGGTTTTTGG
>JAAPAA010000306.1 GCA_012274165.1 Thiobacillaceae bacterium | reverse complement strand
GTCCGCACGTCAAGCCCGGACATCGCCTGCACTGTGGGCACCTGAAGTGTTCTCGCGGTCGCCTAGCACACGGCTGTGCCCAAACATCACGACCAAATACCTTGTCGGGCCAGTCGGAGCCCGCTGCCTCGAGCGCGGCAGTCTCGACATCGATCCCTGTCTGCGGGACGAGCGCGCGGTATCGGTGTCCGCAGCCCCCGCACGGGCGTGTACCCCACTCGCTTCGGCAAGCCCCGCAGATCGACCACCATGTCGCGTCCGAGCCGTCGGGTTGGCTGCCGGGGCGCAGTTCGACAGTTCCCTTGCCTCCGCAGATGGGGCAAGTACCCAGGTCTTCGAGATCCCGCTGCGCCTCTTCGACGAACGTCTGGAAGGCCGTGAGCGCCTTAAACGGCGCAACCTCGAATGCTTGCTTGGCAGCGTTGGCGCGTTGCGCAGCCGCGTTCAATTCCTTGACCCTTTGCATCGACCAAGCGTGGGCTTCCGCGATTTCGCTGCTGGTGGGTGACCGGAGGGCAACGAGCCGGTCGCCTGCGCGCCGGAGCCACTCTCGCTGCCCCGGCCATTCAGGTAGCGCCCGGATGGTGCACACGGCCGGATAGTCTGGGACAGCGCACCGGCTGAGCCAGCCGTTCAGCAGGCGCGTCATGCGCTCCTCGGAGTCAATGCTCCAGGGGGAGCATGCGAACAGAACTGCTCGCCGCCCGACGCTCCAGCCCGACGCACGGTCGACGTCAAAAGGCGCCATCGGTCCACCAACGTGAGCCGCCACGACTTCCCCATCCACATCGTCCAGAGTCTTGACTTGGTCGAGCACCCCGGCTGGATCTGCCTCAGTGAGGTCGGTGCATAGCGGCAGCAGGCGCAACGTGCTGGCGCTGGACACCCGCACGATTCCCATCGGGTCCACCTGTACACGGACGGGCATCCACCCAACCTTTGTGAGATCCCAGCCCCCATTTGGTGAGCGCAGGGCGGACCAACCCAGCGCCGCGAAGGCGCGCGTCACGAGGTGCAGGACGAATCGATCCCACGCACCTGCCTCACGTTGCCGGCGCGCCGAACGCTGTTGCAACGTCTCCTGGCGCTTGTGCCCGAACTTCGCCCACGCGCGCCACAACGCGGCAACCTTGCGATAGTGCGCATCGTTCACGAGGATGTTGGTGGGCTTCAGAGAGAGACCCACAGCCTGCCTGCGGGGCACGTGCTGGTACAAGGGCGCGTCCAAGAGCGCCTGGAGATCGCGCTGCGCGCTTTCTAGGTGCCTCACGGTGCGGTTGAGATCGTCCTCGGTCTTAGACTGCCACACGCTCGCCCAGAGCCGGCTTATGCGACTGCGAAGCCAGTGCGACCCGCGCTGCAACTGCTTGCTGTAATTGCGACTCGCGTCCAGCAACTTCTGGATCTTCTGCAAGTCTTCCAGTCGCTTCGCGATGTACGCAAGCAGATTGTCCACGAGACGCACGGCAACACGGTTCTCATAGAGGTCCCACTCGTCCTCGATCTGCCGCGCGAGCACGCGTGAGGGCTGGATGCTTCGCAGGGTGCGGTGCTCCCAGTCGCCAGGATGGGAGACGAGATCCGCGACGGCGCGAACCGGAGTTCGGCGAGCACGAGACACCGGCATGCGCTCCTCTTCGACGCGCAGATGCAGCCGGGGGCGGTGGCAGACGTGCTGCAGGTGCTTGAGGTGTCGTGCAATCTCCAGGTCGAGCGGTTGGGGGCGTGCGCGTTCGGCGAGCTTCTGCGCGACCGGCGGCGTCGCGGCGTGCGCCTCCCAGGTCAACTCATCCCCGACCGCCTGGGCCAGCCGAACGACGGCATCCGTCTCCGATTCCCCCGGCCAGCAGCCGAGCACGGCCTCGGGGCTGAGTCCAGCACCATGGTCGCCGAACCGCTGACCGTCCGCGAGCCACATGTCGCACAGAGCGGGCTGCGGGAGAGCGTGCGCACCCCCACGGATGCGGTCGATGAAGTCCGTCACTCCTGCTCTTCGCCCTTCTTCGCGGCGATCTCGAGTTCGATGAGTTCAACGCATCGTTGGGGCGGATTGGCCATGTCGAGCTTTTCCCAGGCTGTCTGGAGCTTGGTGGATAGATCCTCCAGCGCTGCAGCTCGCACGTCATGTCGGTCCTTAAGCTTCCGCAGGACCTTGGTGACCAGAAGGTGATCCATCGCCTCGCCAATCGATCCACCGGACTCGACGACGACGGGCAGGTAGCGCGCCAGTTGGTTCTCAAGGCGGTTGCCCCAGCCAACCCGGAACCGTTTCTGGAGTTCGTCTGCGAAAGGGGCCGAGCGCAGCCAGGCCACGGCCTTGTGGACCGACTTTTCTTGGGCGTTGGCTGCATCCTTGAACACCGCCTCCAGCTTCTCGTAGGACAGCGCGCTACGTGGGCTGCGTGATTGCACCTCGAAGCGTGCCTCGTCGGTATTGCGGGGCATCTCCATAACATGCGCCCGGTCGTAGGTCTTGTCGGCAAACTCGGCCGTGCTCTCATCGTGGTTCGCCGTGCCGACGAACCAGACGTTCGGCGGAATCGGCAGGTGCCGGCCGTCGACCATTAGACGAGGCGCGTTGGTCACAGGGTCGTTGACGAGGGTGAGCCGCCGCTTATCCATCGACTGCTCCAGCGCCGACAGGAAGTCCGCGAAGAACTGTTCGGGCCTCGACAGATTCATCTCGTCCAGGACCATCATGAACACGCGGTCACGGTAGGCAGGAGTGCCGGCCCTGTAAAGCGCTTGGAGGAAGTTGGTCGCGTAGTAGTGGCGGTGGAAGGCGTTGTAGTAGCCGATGAGGTCCTGGCGGTCGCGCCAGCCGGCCTGGACCTCTATGACTTCGATGCCACCACCAACGGCACTCGCGAAGGCGAGCGGCAAGCTGGTCTTGCCGGTTCCCGAGATGCCCTGGAGGAGCATGAGACGGGTCATGGCGAGCCCACCAATAAAGGCTCGTACGTCTCGTTCTGCATAGTAGAGCGTGCGACCCTCTACACCATTCGCGATCCGGTGGCGCAGGTCGTCGGCGAAAGCCTTGAGCGTCGGGGTCGCGCGACCGAGCGGACTCGTAGTCCGGACTTCTGCCTGGAACTGCTCCTGGTCGTCGAGGCTCGTCAATGCGGTCATTGGGTTTCGGTGGTCCTCCTGCCGCGTGAGCTCATCGACCCGGGCGCGAAGTTCGTCCACGGCCCCGTCGAGCAACTGCTTGTGGACCTCCAACGCTTCCTTCTGCTTTCGTTGGGACTCAAGCTCGATTGCAGCTAGTCGGCGTGTCGCAAGTTCACCGTGAGCCTTCGCAAGATCTCCCTGTAGCACTGCCCGCTCCTCTAGCCACGCCGAACGCTGGCGCTCCAGTTCGGCTAGACGCTCGCCCGCCTGCGCTGCGGGGCGTTCCCGAAGCTGCTGCGTCAGCGCATCTCGTTGCCGCTCGGCATCAGTGAGCGCCGCCAGAATCTCCTCTGGGGCGCGGCCACCGAAGCGACGGTCGAGTTCGCGCCGAGACTCGATGTCCCTGAAGTAGGCATCGCGTTGAGCGCGCGCGTCCCCCAACTGCTTCTCCAGCGCGTCGACTTGGTGCCGTATTTTCTCTGTTCCCTCTGCGACCAAGCGCTCTACCTTCCGAGCAAGGGCAGCCTGGTCCTCCTCGAGCATCTCCTGCTCGGCGCGCAGTTCGTGCGCGGCGTGTTGGTGGGCGCTCAGGCGGTCATTCAGCGTCGACTCGCGTTCGCCGAGCGAATGCGCCTGCTGTTCGAGGACTGCTGTGCGTCGATCGCGTTCCGTCTGCCAGAGAGCCTCGGCATTGTCCCGTTCTGACGCAAGCAGAACACGTAGCGCGTCCCACTTCTCCTGACGTTCGTACGACATCTTCTCGTCGAACTGGCGCCGGGCCTCAGCCTCGGACTCGCTGCGTTTGTCGTCCTCCGCCGCCCATCTCTCAGCGCGAGCCCTCGACTTTGCTCGGAGGTCATCCTCGGCCTTCTCACGCGCCTCGGCGATCTCGGAGTCGAGGATGTCCCGTTCTTCTCGCAGCCGCTTGATTTCGTCCTCGACGGGTAGGAGGATTCGCACCTTCTCTGCTATGAAGCCCTGTTCGGCGTTGAACTCGCGCTCGGTGAGGCGGATGCTGCTCTCAGTGATCTTGGCTTCCTTGGCGGCCAAAGCCAGTTTGGCTTCTTTGAGCGCCTGCTGATCGGCTTCAAGAGCCTTTCGATCAGCTTCCAACTCCTTCTTGCGGTCGCTGTAGTTGCGTTCCTGCATACTCTTCTGCTCGACCAGCCTCTTCCTTTCCGCCTCGTTTTCCCCCTTGGCGCTGAGTGCCGCCTGTCGGTGCGACTGGGCTTCATTCAACAGGCCCTCGACTCGCTTCAGGCAAGCCTCCAGCGTTGGCAGGACAGACTCGGCCTCAGCCGGCGCGAGCGGCGTCCCGTGTTCGGCCGACATCGCGGCGGCCAGGCCCTCAAAGCCAGAGAGGCGGTTGACCTGATGCGGAGTCGGCTCTACGACAGGGGGCGAAGAATTGGATCCGGTCGGCGCGTGGGTCTGGCCTCGGTTCTTGTTCTTTGTTGCCATGAGTGGTGTCTGGATCAGCTTAGGAGGAGAGCTTCGACGGTCGCGTAGGCGGTGTCGACGTGTTGTTGGACTCTCTGCGGCCAGTCGCCTGCACCGTCATGGGCCGCTCTGTCGCGAGCGGTGGCCAAGTCATCGAGTCGGTGCGGCAGGTCAGGCAAGGTTCGACCGACACGCCGAAGGGGGTGCTGGTCGTTGCTGTCAGCGCAGAGCAAGCTGAGGATGACCAGCGGACGCAGGCTTCCGTGACCCTCTTGTTCGGCGTGCTGAACTTTCCCGCGGCGCACCGACGAGAGGGTTCTGGGCAGTGGGGACTGAAACCCGAGGTCGGCAGCAATCGTGTCGAGCAAACGTCGGTTAAATTCTTTGTCGGCGTAGGCAAGTTTTCCGAAATGGTGTGTGCCGGTGTCTCCGTAGCCCGTCTGCACGGCATGCAGCGTGTGCTCTACGGCGCGTTGCGCCTTAACCAGCACGTCATCCCACTTGTCGAGAGGAGCATCCTGCGTCTCGGCTTCGAGCAGCGCGCGTTGCATCGCCACCAAGCGCTTCCGTACGG
>JAAPAA010000305.1 GCA_012274165.1 Thiobacillaceae bacterium | reverse complement strand
GCTCCACAAACGGCGTCACGTGATCGATCATGTGGAATTCGGGGTCGAGTTGCAGCCCCAGTCCTTCCAGCGTAATCAGGGTCTTGAATAGCAGGGTCCGGTCGGCCGGCAGCGCCAGATTGTTTTCGCGCATCAGCGCCGTAATGTCATTCAGCAGCGTGCCGATCTGCACATCCTTGAGCTGCAGATCGTCATAGCTTTGCATCATCTCCGCGACATCGTAAGCCAGCCGCTCCTCATCCAGTACCGAGTCGCCGCTCCAGTCGATCAACACCTGCAACAACGCCTGTTCGTCCTTGCTCGACAGGGCATGCAGCAGGTCGACAATCTGGTTGCGGCGGGAATTGGTCAGCATGCCCACCATGCCGAAATCGATCATGCCGATACGGTTGTCCGGCATGAACAGCACATTGCCGGGGTGCGGATCCGCATGGAAGTAACCGTTCTCCAGCACCATCCGCAACACCAGATCAGCACCGCGAGCGGCCAGCAGCTTGGGATCCAGACCGTCTGCGCGCAGCATGTCCGGTGCCACGCCCGATTTTCCGATGATTTCTTCCTGCACATTGACCCGGCTATTGCTGAATTCCCAATACACCCGGGGAATTTCGACCAGCGGATCGTCGGCAAAATGGCGCGCGAACAGGTCGATGTTGCGCGCCTCTTTTGCCAGATCGAGCTCGCGATGCAGCGACCGGCCAAACTGCGCAACGATATGCACCGGGTCGTAGCGGCGCGAGTCTGGTACTTCGCTGTCCAGCAATCGGGCAACGTGCTCAAGAATGCGCAGATCGGCCTTGATCACATTCTCGATTCCGGGACGGCGGATTTTGACGACGACGGGCGTGCCATCCTTGAGGGTGGCGCGATACACCTGCGCGATGGAAGCGGCGGCCAGCGGAATCGGATCGAAGCTTGCGAACACCTCGTCAGGCTCGCCCTTGATCGCTGCGACCAGATCAGCATGCAGCGCCTCATACGCCACCGCAGGCACCTGGCTGTGCAGCTTTTCGAATTCGGCAATCCAGTACGGTGGAAACACGTCCACCCGCGTCGCCAGCACTTGCCCCAGTTTGACGAAAGTCGGACCCAGTTCCTCCAGTGCGCGGCGGATCCGCACCGGCGCGTCGAGCTGGCTGATTTCGTTGCTGCTATGCCAGTGCAGAATCCGCCCGGCGCGTTCCAGCACGCCACTAATGCCCAGCGCGCGCACCAGATCGCCCCAGCCATAACGAATCATCACCGAGGCAATTTCATGCAGCCGCGGCAGATCGCGCACGACCGAAATGGTTTCCCAGAGCATTGAAATTAATTCCTGGAATCAGTCATGCCGAGAGTGTAGCCGACAGCGTTGCTGCTGTCGGCTGGTGAATCACGAACGCAGGCGATCGCTTTGCCGTTTCAGCGAATCCGACAATGCCTCCAGCACACCGCTGGCCACCATGGACAAGCGCTCAGTTGCCGCACCTGCTGATTCGCTCAAGCCTGCGCGCCCGGCTTCACCCGTGCTTTTCAAGCCGCTCACCATCTGCTGCAAAGCCTCGCGCACCTGTTCGCCGGTGCGGGTGCCGCTGTGTTTCAGGTGATCGCTCAGATACTCCAGCTCTTCTTTCAGTTTCCCGCCTGACTGCCTGGCGGTCTGCTTGAGGGTGTCGACAAACTGCTTCTCCAGATCGCGGAGTTGCTCCAGACTGCTTTTCAGTTCGTCGTCCTTGAAGGCTTTTCCCTGGCTGATGGCTTCGCGCAGGGTGTAAGACGCGTTTTGCGCCGCGCTGCCGATTGCCTCGTCCAGACCGGACACCGCCTGCTTGAGGCCTTCCTTCATCTCGCCGCCGCGCGCGCTCAGGCCGCTGCCCACCCCCGAGCTGATCGCACCAACGATCGCGCGCAGCTCATTCAATTGCATGCGCCGGTCATGCAGCGCACGTGCGGTCAATTCCCGCACCCGTTCGTGCAAGTCGGGGGTGGCGGCAGCCGCCGCCGCTTCGTCATGCCATTGCGCAAGCTGGGCGTTATCCGGGATACTGCTTTCATCTGGCGTGGATATGTCATTCATGATGCTGTCCTCACGATTTAATCAAGCTATTCAAGATTCACCCTGTTTGGCCGTAGCCTTCTACCAATATAGAGCAGATTGATATTCGATGAAGCCTGTCTTCCTGTTACTGGCACTGTTGCTGGCACCTGCTGCCCATGCCGACACGCCATCCGAAGACATTCCGCTGTACGCCGTGAGTCTGGTGGGCAGCCCTTATCGCCTCGGCGGCACCTCGCCCGAAACCGGACTCGATTGCAGCGGCTTTGTCGGCCTGGTGTTCAAACAAACCCTGGGCGTGTTGCTGCCGCGCACCAGCGTGGCCATCAGCGAAGTCGCGCAAACACTGGCGCAAAACGAGCTGCAGCCGGGCGACCTGGTCTTCTTCAACACGCTGCGCCACGCTTTTTCGCATGTCGGGATTTATCTGGGCGACAACCGTTTCGTTCATGCCGCAAACAACCGGGGCGGAGTCATGGTGTCCAGCCTCAACGACCATTACTGGCATGACCGCTTCGATGGCGCACGCCGCGTCATTCCGGAAACGCCGGCGGCGTCAGTCCATGCCGCCGATTAAACCCGCTACAACAAGCCGCCTTCAGCCTGTAGGATGAAGGCATTCTCATCAACCTGAGGTCTGCCGACTAAAACCATGCCGAGAAAATCTCCCGCCCAGCCCAAGTTGTTCGTGTTGGATACCAACGTGCTGATGCACGATCCGACCAGCCTGTTCCGCTTTGAGGAACACGACATCTACGTTCCCATCGCCACGCTGGAAGAGCTCGACCAGCACAAGAAGGGCATGACCGAAGTGTCACGCAACGCCCGCCAGGCCAGCCGCTTCCTCGACGAAATGGTGAGCAAGCTCGACACCATCGAGGAAGGCGTGCCGATCGCGCCGCACAGTCACGGCGCCGCCACCGGCAAGCTGTTTTTGCAAACCCAGGCGATCACCGGCGACATTCCGCTCTCCCTGCCGACCAGCAAGGTCGACAACCAGATTCTCGGCGTGGTGCTGTTCCTGTCGCGGCATTACCCCAAGCGGCAGGTCATCCTGGTGTCGAAAGACATCAACATGCGGATCAAGGCACGCACCCTGGGCCTGCCCGCCGAGGATTACTCCAACGACAAGGTACTGGAAGACACCGATCTGCTGTATCCCGGCGTGCTCGAACTGCCCGCCAATTTCTGGGATACCCACGGCAAGGGCATGGAATCCTGGCAGGCCAACGGCCACACCTACTACCGCCTCAAGGGACCATTGGCGGCAGACTTCCTGCCCAACGAATTCGTCTTTCAGGAAGGCCCCAATCCGCTCTACGCCAGGGTGCTCAAGGTCGAGGGCAAGCAGGCCGAGCTGGTCACGGTCAAGGACTACAGCCACCACAAGAACAACGTCTGGGGCATCACCGCGCGCAACCGCGAGCAAAACTTTGCGCTCAACGTGTTGATGGATCCGGAGATTGATTTCGTCAGCCTGCTCGGCCAGGCCGGCACCGGCAAGACGCTGCTGACGCTGGCAGCGGCACTCGCCCAGGTGCTCGACAAGAAAATCTACAGCGAAATCATCATGACCCGCGTCACCGTGCCGGTCGGCGAAGACATCGGATTCCTGCCCGGTACCGAAGAAGAAAAAATGACGCCGTGGATGGGCGCGCTGGAAGACAACCTCGACGTGCTGAACAAGACCGACGACGAAGCCGGCGACTGGGGGCGTGCGGCGACACAGGATCTGATCCGTTCGCGGATCAAGGTCAAGTCGCTCAACTTCATGCGCGGGCGTACCTTCCTCAACAAATTCCTCATCATCGACGAGGCGCAAAACCTCACTTCCAAGCAGATGAAAACCCTGATCACCCGCGCCGGCCCCGGCACCAAGGTGGTCTGTCTGGGCAACATCTCGCAGATCGACACGCCCTACCTCACCGAAGGCAGTTCCGGCCTCACCTACGTGGTCGACCACTTCAAGGGTTGGCCACATAACGGCCATGTCACCCTGCAACGCGGCGAGCGTTCACGGCTGGCCGATTACGCAGCTGAAGTGTTATAAACCCGGGCGCGCCGTCAAACCGGACGGCCATCTGGTGTTTGAATCAAAACGGGCCGCGACAGCGGCCCGTTTCACCTGCGACAATACGAACCTGAATTTGAACAACTGCCTGCCGCACTCAACCCTGCTCCGTGCCCACATCCGCTCCCCTCACCCCCATCAACCATGACCGCGACAGCGCGGGAATGACCTATGTCTATCCGGTCGTGTCGCGGCGCGCGGGCGGTGTATCGGTCGGCGTGAATCTCAATCCCAACAACGCCTGCAACTGGGCGTGCGTGTATTGCCAGGTGCCGGATCTGGTTCGCGGCACGTCGCCGGAAATCGATCTGGCGCAGCTGGAGGCTGAATTGCGCGCGCTGCTCGGCGATATCCTGCACGGCGATTTCATGACCGCGCGGGTGCCGGAAGGCGCACGATGCTTGAACGACATTGCCTTGTCGGGCAACGGCGAGCCGACCAGCGCCAGAGCCTTTCCGCACGTGATCGAACTGATCGGCCGGGTGATGGCGGATTTCGATTTGATCGGAAAAATCAAACTGGTGCTGATCACCAACGGCAGCCTGATCGACCGCCCGCGGGTGCAGGACGGCATCCGGCAGATGGCCGTGCTCAATGGCGAAGTCTGGTTCAAGTTCGACAGCGCGACGGCGAGCGGCATGCGCGCGACCAACCAGACGCGGATGTCACCCGACAAGCAGTTTGAGCGCCTTAAAATTGCCGCCGCGTTGTGCCCAACGTGGCTGCAAACCTGTGTATTTGCGCTGGACGGCGCCGCCCCGAGCGAGGCCGAACAAACCGCCTACCTGGATGCGGTGGCGCGCATCCGCGAACAGGCCATCCCCGTTCAAGGCGTGCTGCTGTATGGCCTGGCGCGGCCGTCGTTGCAACCGCAAGCGAGCCGGCTATCCGCATTGCCCGCCGTATGGCTGGACCGTTTTGCCGGCGCCATCCGCGCGGCCGGGCTGCCGGTCAAGGTCTCGCTGTGAGATCCACACGATGATTCACGGCATCGGCACCGACCTGCTCGACGCAGGGCGCATCCGCAGCGGCCTCACGCGTTTTGGCGAAGCCTATGCCGACCGCATTCTTGCCCCGGCCGAACACGCGGGCTATTTCGCCAGCCGCGACCCGGCGCGCTTTCTGGCGAAAAGTTTTGCCGTCAAGGAAGCCTTCGCCAAGGCGGCGGGAACCGGCCTGCGCGCACCCGTATCGCTGCGCAATATCGCCGTGCTGCGCGATCCGCTCGGCAAGCCGCACATCCTGTGCGCGCCCGAGCTCACCGACTGGCTGGCGGCGCGCGGCGTGGCAGGGCATCATGTATCGCTGTCGGACGAAGGCGACCTGATACTTGCATTCGTCGTGCTGGAACAATCCAGTCCGCGGCAGCAATAACTGGAGACGATATGACGCCAGATTTTAAACAGGAGCGACCATGACACTCGGCCCCTTGATGCTCGACGTGGCGGGAACCGAACTCACCGACGACGACCGCCGCCGGCTGTCCCATCCCCTGGTGGGCGGGGTGATTCTGTTCACCCGCAACTACCGCGATCCGGCGCAGCTTGAAGCGCTCACCACCGACATCCACTCCTTGAAATCCGCGCCGCTACTGATCGGCGTCGATCACGAGGGCGGCCGGGTGCAGCGCTTCCGCGAAGGCTTCACGCGGCTGCCATCGATGCGCACGTTCGGCGAAATCTGGAATGAACACCCGCAACAGGCCAAGCACCTGGCGCGCGAAACCGGCTATGTGCTGGCGGCAGAACTGCGCGCGCATGGTGTGGACTTCAGCTTCGCCCCGGTGCTGGACCTCGATTACGGCGCCTCGTCGGTGATTGGCGACCGCGCCTTCCACGGCTCGCCGCACACCGTATTCGAACTCGGCCAGGCGGTGATGCTGGGGATGAAGGACGCCGGCATGGCCGCCTGCGGCAAACACTTCCCTGGCCACGGCTTTGTGGTGGCGGATTCGCATGTGGCGATTCCGGTCGACGAGCGCACGTTGGCCGATATCGCCATCGCCGACCTGGTGCCGTTCCGCCTGATGATCGATGCGGGACTGGCCGCGATCATGCCCGCGCACGTGATTTATCCGCAGGTCGATTCCCTGCCCGCCGGCTTCTCGCGCATCTGGCTGCAAAAACAGCTGCGCCAGCAACTCGGATTTGACGGCACGATTTTCAGCGATGATTTGTGCATGGAAGCGGCTGCCGTGGCAGGCGGCGTCGTCGAACGCGTCGCCGCCGCACTCCATGCCGGCTGCGACATGGCGCTGGTGTGCAACCGCCCCGATCTGGCCGACGAGGTGCTGGCCAAGCTCAAAATCGACTGGCCCGCCCCTGCCCGCGCACGCCTCGCACGCATGCACGGCCACCCGCACCCGCTTTCAATGACCGCCCTGCGCGAATCCGCGCGTTACGCCAACGCGCTGCACCACATCGCCGGGCTCGGTCTGGATTCGGCTAATCTCAATCTCACCCCCGACCCCACGGATTACTGTGCACGCGCATAAACACGATCACGATCATGACGATCTCTCGCTCGAACGCGGCGAGGATCATGTCCACCATCATCTAGGCCACACCGGCAGCAACAAGGGGCTGCTCATCGCGCTCCTGCTCACCCTCGGGTTCGCTGTCGTCGAAGTACTGGCGGGCTTTTTGTCCGGCTCGCTGGCGCTGCTGTCCGACGCCGCACACATGGTCACCGACGCCTCATCGCTCGGGCTCGCTGCAGCCGCCGCCAGCCTGGCGCGCCGTCCGCCGTCGATGCAGCATTCCTATGGGCTGGTGCGCGCCGAAGTGCTGGCGGCCTTGCTCAACAGTCTCGCCATGCTGGTGCTGATCGGTTTCATCATCTACGAGGCGATTCAACGCTTCAGCGCGCCGCACCCCATCGCGGGCGGCACCGTCGTCACCGTCGCGGTGATCGGCCTCATCGTCAACCTCATCGTCGCCTGGACGCTGCATCGCGGCGAACAAACCCTCAACAGCCGCGCTGCACTGCTGCATGTGCTGGGCGACGCGCTCGGCTCGGTCGCGGCGATCACCGCAGGCATCGTCATTCTTGCTACCGGGTGGACGCCGATTGACCCGCTGCTATCAATATTCGTTGCCATGCTGATCAGCGTATCGGCAGTCAGGCTCCTGCTCGAAGCCGTCCATGTGCTGATGGAAGGTGTGCCGCTCCACATCAAGCTCGAGGCTGTCGGCCACGATCTTGCCACCCTGCCCGGCGTGATGCGTGTGCACGATCTGCATGTGTGGACACTGTCGTCCGGGACCCTCGCACTGTCCGCGCATCTTGAAATCCACAATCTGGCCGACTGGCCCGCCATTCTCGTTGCCGCGCACCAGACACTCGAATCCCGCCACGGCATCCGCCATGTCACCCTGCAACCCGAAGTACTGGCTGCTGCACCGCTGGTGCGCACGCCCTATCCCCCAGCAGTTTCCTGAAGGTTTTTGTCAAACAGGAAGTTGGCATTTGATGCGTTAGAATGAGAACCATTGTTGTTTGCAACGGATGCAAGACTCTCTGGCTGCCGCTGGCTTACTGAGTTTCATGACTCGCGCGCCTGTTATGCTTGTCGCGTGCATTCGCATGGGCTGGCGCCACAAGCCCTTGCAACTGCATCAAGTACAGGAACAGCACGTTTTTGCTCAACCGCAAGCCCATAAACAAGCCAGCTCATGACCCAAACTGCCGTGCCTTCGCTCACTCTGGCTCAGCTTGCAGACCACCAGGCCTGCACCATCGACCGCATCACAGCACCGCCCAATGCGCCCGAATGGCACGACTGGCTGGAAGAGATCGGCTTTCTGCCCGGCGAACGCGCAATGGTGATGAACCGCGCTCTTCCCGGCGGCGACCCGCTGGTGATACGTGTCGGCAATTCGACCTTCGCGCTGCGGCGGATTGAAGCGGCGTGCGTGCAGGTCACGCTGGACGAGACGGCAGCATGAAAACCTCGATTGTCTACGTCCACCCCGCCGGCCCCCTGGTCGCTTTGGTCGGCAATCCCAATTGCGGCAAGACCGCACTGTTCAACCGGCTGACCGGCAGCCACCAGAAAGTCGCCAACTACGCGGGCGTCACGGTTGAACGCAAGGAAGGCAAGCTCACCACGCCGGCCGGCAAGCACTTGCGGGTACTCGACCTGCCGGGCACCTACAGCCTGCATCCGCGTTCGCCCGACGAAAAAGTGACCTGCGACGTGCTGAGCGGCCACGCCATAGGCGAAAAACGTCCCGATCTGGTGGTGTGCGTGGTCGACGCGACCAATCTGCGACGCAATCTGCGGCTGGTGCTGGCAGTCAAACGCCTCGGCCTGCCGTGCGTGGTCGCGCTCAACATGACCGACCTCGCCGCCGCACGCGGCATCCAGGTCGACGCGGCAGCGCTGACGGCAGCGCTCGGTCTGCCGGTGGTAAACACGGTAGCGGTCAACGCCGAAGGGGCCGATGCCTTGCTGGAGCTGCTCGGTCAACCCGAACGCTGGCGGCAGGACGCCACAGCCACGACGCTGCCCGACGAGCACGCCGACAAACTGGGCAACGACCCCAACATCGAAGCCGACCACGATGCCGTGCGCCGCATCCTGCAAGGCATGGGACTCGACACGGCAGTGCCGCATCTGGCCAGCGACCGCATCGACCGCATCGTGCTGCATCCGCTGATCGGGCCGCCGCTGCTGGCCGTCGTGCTGTTCCTGATTTTTCAGGCGGTGTTCGCCTGGGCAGCGGCGCCGATGGGCTGGATCGAAACGGCAACCACCATGCTTGGCAATACCGTTTCAGGCCTGCTGCCCGATGGCTGGATACGCAGCCTGCTGGTCGACGGCGTGATTGCCGGCGCAGGCGGCGTGCTGGTATTTCTGCCGCAGATTCTCATTCTGTATTTTTTCATTCTGGTGCTGGAAGAATCCGGCTACCTGCCGCGCGCGGCCTTTCTGCTCGACCGCCTGATGGGCGGCGTCGGGCTGTCCGGCCGCTCGTTCATTCCCCTGCTGTCGAGCTTCGCCTGTGCGATTCCCGGCATCATGGCTGCGCGCACCATCACCAATACGCGCGACCGTCTGGTCACCATCATGATCGCCCCCATGATGACCTGCTCGGCGCGGCTGCCGGTGTATGCGCTGCTGATCAGCGCCTTCATCCCGCGCCGCGATGTGGGAGGGCTGTTCGAATTGCAGGGGCTGGTGCTGTTTTTTCTGTACGTGGCGGGCATCGTCGGTGCGCTGGCCGTCGCCTGGCTGCTCAAGCGCTTTACTGCGCGCCAGCTCATGCATCCATTGATGATGGAACTGCCAAGCTACCACTGGCCGCGCCTGCGCAACGTCGCCATCGGCCTGTGGCAGCGCGCGACGATTTTCATCAAGCGGGTCGGCGGCATCATTCTGGTTCTCACCATCTTGCTGTGGTTTCTGGCGAGCTTCCCCGCCCCACCCGCAGGCGCAAGCGGCGCGCCGATCGAATACAGTTTTGCAGGTCAGTTGGGGTACGCGCTGGCGAAGGTATTCGCCCCCATCGGTTTCAACTGGCAAATCAGCATCGCGCTGGTGCCGGGACTAGCCGCGCGCGAAGTCGCGGTCAGTGCGCTCGGGACCGTGTATTCACTATCGGCGACAGGCAACGACACCGCGCTGGCTCTGACCCCGCTGATCGCGAATAGCTGGAGCCTCGCCACTGCCTTGTCGCTGCTGGCATGGTTCGTGTTTGCACCACAGTGCCTCGCCACGCTGGCAACGGTCAAGCGCGAAACCGGCGGCTGGACCATGCCGCTGATCATGGCGGGATATTTATTTGCGTTGGCCTATCTGGCCGCGTTTATCACCTATCAGCTGGCACTTGCTGCCGGACTGGGCTAAAGCACAAACGGCAGCGCCTGTCCGGTTTACGCCAAAGCGAGTCATGCAAAACAGCAGGGGATGTAAAAGTTGCGGCGACGGACTCAGCCGCGGTGAGGCCGATCAGGCGTACGACCACTATCGGCGTAATAGCTGACACGCGTGCGCGGGTCGAGGTAATCCAGCACGGCCTTGCACAGTTCCTGCGGGCGCAGCGTTTTCACCACCGACAGGTCGCGTGCTTCGCGCAAGTCCAGCCATAAGGCTTCATCCTTGGGAATATCCGGGTCGTAGATCAGCACCGAGGGTTGCAACAGTTGCTCGGCGTTCACACTCATCACCAGGCCAGTCTGGCCATTACTCAACTGCACCACGCTGCCTGGCGGATACACGCCCATGCAGCGGATAAAGAGCTGCATCAAATCCGGGTCGAATTTGCCCTTCTCATACTTGAACATGAAGGCAAGTGCTTCGGCTGGCGTCATTGCCTCCGCCAGGTTGACGGGATTGCAATAGTTATCGAAGGCATTGACGATGCAGGCGATGCGTGCGAGCCGGCCAATCTGCCCGCCTTTGAGTTTGTCCGGAAAGCCGCTGCCGTCGAGCAACTCATGATGCATCGCAACCACTTCAAGCGCAGCTGCAGCGATATCCGGTAGCTGCTGCAGCATCTCCAGGCCATACGCCACATGCAGCTGGTTAAAGTTGCGTTCCGCTGCGGTCCAGGGCGTTTTCTTCAGCCGGATCTGGCTTGGCACTTTTTCCTTGCCCAGATCATGCAACAGCGCACCCAGGCCCAGCGCGCGCATCTCCCCGGCATCCAACTTCGCCTCCTTGCCCAGCATCAGCGCAAGCACGGTGACGTTGAGTGCGTGGAAATACGAGCTTTCATCCCCCGCCTTGGCATTCATCAGATGCAGCACGATATCCTTATCGTCCAGCATCGAATCAACCATGTCCGCCACCAGCGCGTGTGCCTGCTGGATGGATTCACCCGAACGTGAAAACAGATTGCGCAACAGCAATTTGACTGTCGCAACGCCCGCGCAGAATTTCTTGTCACAGCGGCCCAGGGCCTCACGCTGCGCGGTAAGCTTTTCACGCCGCGCCTGCTTTTCCGCCCACATTGCCTCCACTTCGGGATCGATCGGCGGCGGTAGCGGTGGCAGCGGCGGCGGCGCATCCACCGCAGGGGGCGGCAACGGCTGCAGTTCGCTTTTCGTGGGATCGTAAAGCACATGCGTCATTCCCAGGGAACGCAGCACCTGCACCTGTTTTTCGTTGCGCACCTTGAAACTGCTAAACAGGAAGGGATGGTCCATCCAGTCTTCCAGACGAATGTACAGCCCCACTCTCACCTGCTCGACACTGATGCGTTGTTCCAACCCGTTCATCGATGTGACACTTTCTGTTAACCGCCCAGTTTAGACGTTGGCGTCAGCCAGGCCCTTGCGCAGCAAATCCGCAACCGTCTCGTTCACACCCGTCTTGCGCGCTGCTGCCAAAGCCTGGATTTGCTTGACCAGTTCGCCATCGAGCTTGGTGGCAAACGCAACCAGGCCCTGCGCCTGCTCAAGCTTGCGCTGCTCGCGACGCGAAGTTTTCGGACCGGCCGCGCTGCCAAAGCGATCCGGCGTACCGGCTTGCTTCATCTGGCCCGTGATTTTCAGCTCTTCATTTCTGTCGAGATCGGATTTTTTCATGGGGATTTCCTGGATAAATACGGCTCACTCCCGTGGCCCATTTTTAAAGTCAGGCCGATGCTTGAGCGAAAAATAACCGCCAGCATAAGCGATGCAGCCGCCCTGCGCGAAATTCGTCGCTTCGTCTCATGTATCAATGGCGAAACATTTTAAAAAAACCAAGCAGGGAGCATCTCCCATTTGATGCCGGCTCAACCCGTTTTTCGACTGCTGCAGCCATTCAGACAATTGATCGAAGTCGACCGCGTTGGCCAGCCTCCCCCCGTTGGATCGAGACTTGAATCGAAACACCTCTAACCTATCCTGAGGATGTCCAACTGTTGAAGGAGACAAATCATGCTGCACGTTTCAACCGACATCAACAAACTGATCAACGAACCTGCAACCAATCCGGACTTTCCCTATGCGCCATTTGGCTGGACGCGGGAAGATGCGATGAAGACTGCGCGCGCGGAAAACCTGGAGCTCACCGAAACGCACTGGGAAGTCGTTCGCGCCCTGCAGAATTATTATGCGCATCATGAAGACGAAACCGTCATCAGCCTGCGCGACCTGCACGACGCGCTGGACGAACACTTCCACCTGCAAGGCGGCCTGAAATATCTTTACACCCTGTTCCCGGGCGGCCCCATTGCACAGAGTTGCCGTCTGGCCGGCTTGAAAGCACCTTTCATGGCCAGCGACAGCAGTTTCGGCAGCGTGGCCTAGCTTTCGCCAACGCCGCGCCTCATCGGCTATGGCAGGGGCAGGCGACAAGGGGAATTGATCGGATTCAGGTTTCCAGTACCAGCTTGGCGTGGGTTTCGCCGTTGCGCATGTCGATTTCGAACCATAGCTCGCAATATTCCGGCTGCGTGTCCAGCGGCGTCGGGTCATCGGCGCAGCTGCAGCCGCCGAGGATTCCGGCGTAGAAAACCCCCGCCTTCACCCGCAAGCAATCGCCCGTCGCCGTCGCCCCGAGCAGCATCACCGTGAACGGCTTCTCCGCCACCCAGCTCGTTGCGGACAAACCCTGCTGCAACGGCAAGAGGGTGGCGTCAAGTTGCTCGACTTCATGCTTGAAGCGTGCGCCGAAGCTGGGCGTGTTCCAGACTGCAAGGGAATGTGGCAGTTTGAAAGCAGGCATGGCAGGCCGCTCCATTATTGATAGATTCTCCTGTCGTGCCTGATCCAGCCGGCGACGTGGCGTCCCTGCGGATCGCGGTGCGTCCAGTGAATCACGCCGCCTTTCGGGTTCCACTCATACTCACCATAAAAGGCGACCGTATCGCCCGCGTGCAACGAATCAATGCGCGATGCCAGATCGATGTTGTGGGACACCAGCAGCGTCCGCCCGGAATCCAGCCGCACGATGAAGCGCTGATGCCGGCTGCCGTTGTTGTCGTCCGGCAGCAGCTTTTCCACTACCCCCTTGCCCTCAAGCTGCTGGTTGCCAAGGCGGTTGGCAAAGGCGTGATCGATTGCAGCATCGTTGCCCTCACCGGCACGTGTGGATACGCCAGCCTGAGCAACCGCTCCAGACCCATCAGACGCGCCCGGAGCGGGGACGAGCGCGATCGACAGGCCGGCCCTCAGAGGCCGGCCTTTTTTCGTTCTGCTGGCGACCCGCGCCAGGCGCCACGATCACGGGCACCTCGCTGGTGCACAATGTCCCGAATGGATCTCGACCGCCTCGACGAGTTCCTCAAGCCGCTCTACCAGGACCTCGACGGCGTCTCCCGCGCGGGTGAAATCGCGCGTGTGGCGG
>JAAPAA010000304.1 GCA_012274165.1 Thiobacillaceae bacterium | reverse complement strand
GTCCTTCTTTCCCTCGTTCCGCCATTTGGCGAGCGTATCCAGCGCGGGTTGATATTGCTCGTCCGCGAGCTGGAACTGTGCCAGTTCGTATTCAAGCTGGAAGAACGTATCGTTCGGCAACACGCCCTTCTCGAGGGCCTGGCTGAGGAGGGAGATTGCACCCTTCAGATCGCCGGCGTTGTATTTCAGATTCGCCAGACCCTGCAGCGCGAGCGCCTGCGCATACTTGCTCTTGCTCTTCTCCACCAACGGCTGCAGCAGCTCGTTCGCCTTGGCTTCGTCGCCCGCGTTCACCGCCTCCAGGCCATCGTTGAGCGTTTTCTGTTCTTTGGAGCTGGTCAGGTCGAGCTTCGGCTCCTGACGCGTGGCGTTGGGATACTGCGACTCTTTCTTGTCTTGCGCGGCGTGCGCCGCGCTGGCTGACGGTGGGCGTCCGGCCAGGGTAAGCACCAGGGCAACACCGGCGATTGCTTTGAACAGGGGGGCACGCTTCATGGCTGTCCTCTTGTCGGGATTGCGCCATCCGGCGCAAGGGGATCGACGAGACTAACCGGACATGGGATCGATAACAAGTTGCAGCGCCGCATGATGATTTTATAAAAATCAAACATTTAGCATGCGCCCGCGTATCGTTTGAAGCTGTTCGAGGCTGTGAAATGGGCACGACGCCAGACGGCTCCGGGTTCGAAGCCGTCCGGAATTTGGGTGCCAAGCACGTCAGATATCGAGATTGGCCACTTTGAGCGCGTTGGCTTCTATGAACTCACGCCGCGGCTCCACCGCTTCGCCCATCAGCATGGAGAACATCTGATCAGCAGCGACGGCGTCTTCGATGCCGACCTGAAGCATTCGCCGCGTTTCGGGATTGACCGTGGTTTCCCACAGCTGCTCAGGATTCATTTCACCCAGGCCCTTGAAGCGCTGGATGGTTCGCCCCTTCTTGGCTTCTTCGAGAAGCCAGCTGCGTGCCTGGGCAAAGCTGGTGACGCCACGCGACCCGTTGCCCCGACGTACGACCGCCTCGGGCTGGATCAGCGATGCCAGCTGCTGGCTTGCATTGAGGATCGGGCGAAACTCACCGCTGGTGAAGAACGGCTGCGGCAGGAACCAGGTGTGTTCCAGCCCGTGTTGTTCGCGCACGACCTCCAGCGCCGCAGGTTGATCAGCGGACGCGGGACGCAGGGTGATCCGGTAACGCGGCTTGCCCAAGCCGCTGGCGGCAAGGCGCAAGGTGGCAGCGTCGATCCATTGCTGCATTGCCTCGGCATCCGCCCAGAGCGCCGGTTCGATGGGCGCGTGTTCGAGCATGGCCGTGAATACCGTGGCATCGAAGCGATGGCCCAAGCGGGCGATCTGGTCCAGTGCGGTCTGGTAGTCGCGCAGCAGCTTCTCCAGCGCGCCGCCGCTGATGGCCGGCGCAGTGGGGCTGTAGATCAGCTCCGCGTTATCGACGGCGTTGGAGATGAGGTAGTCATTGAGCGCCGCATCGTCCTTCAGATACATCTCCTGCTTGCCCTGCTTGAGCTTGTACAGCGGGGGCAGGCCGATATAGACGTGGCCACGCTCGATCAGCTCGGGCATCTGTCGATAGAAGAACGTCAACAGCAGCGTGCGGATGTGCGAGCCGTCCACGTCCGCATCGGTCATGATGATGATGTGGTGGTAGCGAAGCTTGTCCGGGTTGTAGTCGTCCTTGCCGATGCCGGTGCCAAGCGCGGTGATCAGTGTCCCCACTTCCGCCGACGACAACATCTTGTCAAAACGGGCCTTCTCGACGTTGAGGATCTTGCCCTTGAGCGGCAGCACGGCCTGAGTCTTGCGATTGCGGCCCTGCTTGGCCGAACCGCCGGCCGAGTCACCCTCGACCAGGAACAGTTCGCATAGCGCGGGATCTTTTTCCTGGCAGTCCGCCAGCTTGCCGGGGAGGCCCGCAATGTCGAGCGCTCCCTTGCGCCGGGTCATTTCACGCGCCTTGCGAGCCGCTTCCCGTGCCCGGGCGGCGTCGACCACCTTGGACGCGATGGCTTTCGACTCGGCCGGATGCTCCAGCAGGAACTCGCCAAGTTTCTCGTTGACCGCCTGCTCCACGGCGGTCTTGACCTCGGAGGAAACCAGTTTGTCCTTAGTCTGCGAGGAGAACTTTGGGTCGGGCACCTTTACCGAAAGCACGGCGATCAGGCCCTCCCGCATGTCATCACCGGAAAGCGCCACCTTGGCATTTTTCGCCAGGCCTTCCTTCTCGATGTAGTTCTGCAGCGATCGAGTCAGGGCCGCGCGAAAGCCGGTCAAGTGGGTGCCGCCGTCGCGCTGGGGGATGTTGTTGGTAAAGCAGAACATCGTCTCCTGATAGGAGTCGGTCCACTGCATCGCCAGCTCGACCACGATGCCGTCCTGTTCGGACTCGGATTTCAGGCTGATGACGTTCGGGTGCAGCGGCGTCTTCAGCTGCGCCAAGTGCTGTACGAACGACGCAATGCCGCCCTGGTAGGCAAACCGATCCTGCCGCCCTTCCCCGCGCTCATCCTTCAGGTCGATGTTGACGCCCGAGTTCAAGAAGGCTAGCTCGCGCAGGCGTTTGGCAAGGATGTCGTAGTGGAACTCGATGTGGGTGAAGGTTTCCGGGCTTGGGACAAACCGCACAGTGGTGCC
Source organism: Thiobacillaceae bacterium (assembly GCA_012274165.1). Classification (GTDB taxonomy): domain Bacteria; phylum Pseudomonadota; class Gammaproteobacteria; order Burkholderiales; family Thiobacillaceae; genus Thiobacillus. The sequence goes on along the minus strand of JAAPAA010000304.1, from coordinate 242 downwards.
GCGGCGGTCGGTGGCGCCCGTGACCTTGAGCGGGTATAGCGGCTCGCCCAGCGCGTATTCCTGCAGGTGCTCATGGCCGTCGCGGCAGATGGTCAACCAGAGGTGCGAACTCAGTGCATTGACGACGGACACACCGACGCCGTGGAGCCCGCCCGACACCTTGTACGAGTTCGCATCGAACTTGCCACCGGCGTGCAGCACCGTCATCACCACCTCGGCGGTGGATCGGCCTTCCTCGGGGT
>JAAPAA010000035.1 GCA_012274165.1 Thiobacillaceae bacterium | reverse complement strand
GCTCGGCAATAAAAGAAATTGCCACCTCCACCTCAGTCTCGGGAAGGGCATCCACAAGCGCGTGGAAGCGGTTGCGGTCGGAAGACATGCCCCCATTATAGGCTCGCGGTCGAGGTGATTTGGCCAGCCTAACGCAGTTCGAGTATGCGATTCGCTTCGCTGTTCGTCACGAACAGCACGCCCTTCGCGAATAAGACTCCGTGAGGCCGCGAGAGCTTGCAGGTCAAAGGGTCCGCCTCGGGGCCGTCGCCGCGCACGCCGGTCCCGAGCACCGTCATTATGATTCCGGTCTTGAGATTGATGCGCCGAATGGCGTGATTCTCGGTATCCGCCAGGTAAAGGTTGTCGCGTCCGTCATACGCCAGGCCCTTGGGTCCGCCCAACGTAGCGTCCAGTGCCGGACCGCCATCGCCGCTGTAGCCGGCCTTCCCGGTTCCCGCCACGCGATGCAGAGTTTGGGCTTTCGCGTCGATCCTGTAAATCGCATTGCCTTCGCGCAGCGCCAGATACAAATCGCCATTACGAGCCATCGCCAGCGTGCGCGGGCCTTTGAGCGGCGTTCCGTGGACCGGCGCTCCATCTGGCGTCGCCGCCGCCTCTCCGGTCCCGGCATAGGTTTCAATCGTTCCGGTATCGAGATGCAGCCGGCGGATGCGCTGATTGCCAATGTCGCAAATTAACAGGGTCCCGTCACGGTCAAATAAAATGCTGTGCGGCTGGCGCAATTGGGCCTTGGCGCCCGGCCCGCCGTCGCCGCTGAAACCCGGAGTCCCGGTCCCGGCTACCGTCGAAATGATCCCGCTCTTCATATCCACTTTGCGGATGACGTGGTTGTCGCGCTCCGCGATATACAGATCGCCCTTGGTATCGAAGCGCACTTCATGCGGCATGTTCAGCGACGCGTCTTTGGCGGGACCGCCGTCTCCCCGATAACCCTTCTGGCCGTTGCCAGCGACGGTCGTGAGCTTTTTGGTCTTGTGATCGAGGCGCCGTATCCGCTGGTTATCCAGATCGCAGAAGTAGATGGCGCCATCCGGTCCCATCGCCATGCCGTAGGGGTTCTTCACTTGGTCCTCGGAGAACCCTGGCATTCCCGTGCCGACGAGCATCGTGACGGACGCCGCCGCGGCGAGTCCGCTGGCTGCCATTCCGATAACAGCAATTCCAATCGAGAGCGTCCTGAGAATCTTCATGCGACCTTTCCCTTTCCGTGGCGATCGCTACGAATTTTACCAGATGGCGGCGCGGCTGTCGGCGGCCCGCTTGTCGGCGGCCCCGCTGTCGGACCAAAATAGAAAGTTCCTAGTCCCACCAAAGTAGAAAGTTCCTATTTTGCGGTTTGACTAAGAACCCACATGGTATGTTCGCACAGTCTCGCCGGGGTCGCGCCTGGCGAGGCTGCCCAAAGCCGAGGCGACGGAGTTGGCTCCGGAAGCAGTCGGCGCAGGCCCTCTCACAGCGATTAAAACCCGGGTGGTCTCAACCGGTCGCCTAGGAGGGCCTTCCTGGACGACAGGTGCTTTTGGTGAAACTCCCGAGCGGAGGCTTTGGGCCATACAACGCGAAGATCGCCGGGCTTGCCCGGCGCACGAAATGGGTTTCACTCTCCGATGGCTTTCCACAACGGAGGGCTGGGGCGATCGAAGAATCCCTGCATCCAGCTACTCTTGCCTCCCGCGTTGTGATCTTTGCGGACTGGTTTAGGCAGGGCCGGTGCGGGTGCAGCCACGCGCGCGCCGCACTCGGTGATGTTCAAGTACCGCTGTTGATAGCGAGCATGCAGCTCCCCGTTTAACCTCAGTTCCAAGCGCAGCCTTTGATGCCGCATGCCGGCTTGCGCATCTTGGCGCGCGATCTGGTAGCGACGGCCCGCAAAGGAGAACGTGTAGTCGTTGCCGATGACGCGCGACTCGACGTGGCACAGAATCGCAGCCAACTCCAGCGTTGGCGTCAAGGCTCGATGCTGATTCGGGAAGTCTGCGATCGGGCGCGCGAAACGCGCATTCCACTCCGGCCAGTATTCCTTTTCCAGAAACGTGTTGGCCGCTTCCATGGTCGAGACTTTAGCCAGCCGCAGATCTTTCACTAGGCGGTCCTGAGCGGTCAAAAAGCTGCGCTCGATGCGGCCCTTGGCCTGCGGCGAGTACGCCGCGATCCACCCGATGCCCAGTTCCCGCAGCCCGCGTCCCATCTGTGTCAGCCGATCCGCGGCGGCGCGCTCGGCTTCGCTTTCTCCGGCGCGCGGCGCCACGGCGAACATCGAGTCGCGGTCGGTGTACACGTCCACCATGCGCCCGTTTTTCTCCAGATACTCCCACAGCACGGCCATGTTGAAGGGCGTCGCGTCGCGCTCCACAAACCGGCCCCAACTCCAGCTGGTCGCATCGTCGATCAGCCGCACCAGGTAGCGCACCGGTCCGCGTCCTTCCAGCCAATCGTGCTCGGAAGTGTCCCACTGCACCAGTTCGCCGAACGCGCTGCGACGCGGCCGCCAGCAGTGCACCTGTTCGATTCTGCGCGCGCCGGGCTTCCACAATCCGGCTTCGATCATCCATCCCCGCAAAGTTTCGTCGCTCAGTTCGATGCCGTGTCGCTTGGCCAGTTGCTCGCTGGCGAAAGTCGGTCCAAAGTCGTGCCAGTCCGGCTGTTTCAGCAGCTCGATCGCTTGAGCTTGCACCTTCGTCGCGATTCTCCGGTTGGATGCCCGCCCCCGTAGCCCGTGAACCACCACACAATCGCCCTGTCGTTTCATCCGCTTCAACAGCTTGCGCACCCAGCGGTCGCTCACTCCCATCCGCCGGGCCGCCTCCCGCTGGCTGATCACTCCATCCTTGGCTCGCTTCAGCCATTCCAACTTGTCGCGTTCCTCTTGGCTCATCTCGATTCGTTCCATCCTTCAGCCTTGCGGCTGTCAATAGGAACTTTCTACTTTGGCCAATTAGGAACTTCTCACTTTGGCGCGACACAATATCTGTGGCCGCCCGCTCTCCTATCTGGATTTTGATAAACTTGGCGACCATGCGGACTCGATCCTTGAAGGCTACTCTTGCGGCGGCTGCGATACTCGCGTTGGCGATTCCCGGACAGGCCGGCGTTACCCGGCTGGTGGTGGAGCACACCGAAACCCTCGGGCACGATGGCTATCAAAAGCTCACGGGCCATGTGTATGGCGAGCTCGATCCTAAGCTCCCGCTCAACGCCATCATCACGGATCTCGAACTCGCCCCGCGCAACGCTCGCGGCTTGGTCGAATACTCGGCGACCTTCACCATCATCAAGCCGGCCGATATGTCGAAAGCCAGTGGCGTATTGCTCTATTTCGTTCCCAATCGCGGCCGCATCGACATGACCAATGGCGGATTCATCGCCGATGCCCGCAAGCGGGGCGACGTGCTGGTGGCGAGCGGCTGGCAGGCCGACATCGAGCCCGCCGCGGGTATGGAAACGCTGTCGGCGCCGGTAGCGAAGAACCCGGATGGCTCCAGCATCACCGGACCCGTGCTCGCGCGTTTCAGCGATATGCCGGCCGACTCCAGAACCTTGCCCATACTTCGCGGGGGCGTCGCAGGCACCGCTGATCCGGCTAGTCTCGATACCTCGCAGGCCACTCTGACCCGCCGATCCGCGGAAGATGGTGAGGTCATCCCGCTGCATAGCACTGACTGGGCGTTCGGTGATTGCAGCGAGACTCCGTTCCCGGGCACGCCCGATCCGCGCAAGGTCTGCATGAAGAATGGGTTCAATCCCGCCTACCTGTACGAGCTTACTTACATCGCCAAGGATCCTAAAGTTTACGGCATCGGATTCGTGGCCACTCGCGATCTGAATTCGTTCCTTCGCTATGAGGCCAAGGACAGCACCGGAGCTGCGAACATTCTTGGCGACAAAATTAAGTGGATCGTCAGCCAGGGCAACTCGCAATCCGGCAATTACCTGCGCAGCTTCATTC
>JAAPAA010000303.1 GCA_012274165.1 Thiobacillaceae bacterium | reverse complement strand
GGATCAGCGTGACCGGCTGCAGCGCTAGCGTGCCGGGCCAACGCCGGCTGTGGCCCAGCGAACAGCCGTAAGGCAGGGTCGGCAGCATGGGCACGCCGGTCTGCGCGGCGACGGCGGCGCAGAGTTCCTCGGCGATCACGAAATCGACGCCGCAACCGAGATGCGGGCCGTGCTGCTCGGTGGCGCCCACCGGCAGGATGGCGGCGTGGCCGCAGCGGGCCAGCACGTCGGGGATTTCGGACCAGGTCAGATCGGACCAGCGCATATTCAATCCTTACTCGACATTGTCGCGCACGTCGGTGAAGCGGATCATGTGCGGCTTCACCGCCTGCTCGTCTTCCGGCAGCGGTTCCGGCGCCGGGTGGATGAGTTCCTCCAGGCGCGCCTTGGTGGCCAGAAATTCCGGCGTATTGAACTGGCCCGGCGCGCGCGGCCGCGGCACCGGCACCTCGATCACTTCCTGCACTTCGCCGGGATGCGCCTTGAGCACCAGGATGCGGTCGGCCAGGTAGATCGCCTCGTCTAGATCGTGGGTGATGAACAGCACCGTGATGTCGATGTTTTTCCAGATGTCGATCAGGTGCGATTGCATCTTCGCGCGGGTCTGGGCGTCAAGCGCGCCGAACGGCTCGTCCATCAGCAGAATGCGCGGCTGGTTGACCAGCGCGCGCGCGATGGCGACGCGCTGGCGCATGCCGCCGGAAAGCTGATGCGGATAGGCGTCGGCAAACTTGTCCAGGCCGACCAACTCCAGCCACAGCTGCGCATCACGCTCCGCCTCGTCATGGCCGCGGCCGTTCATCAACGGCCCGAACATCACGTTCTTTTTCACCGTCAGCCAGGGAAACAGGGAATAGCCCTGGAACACCATGCCGCGATCCTGCCCCGGACCGGTGACTGGCTTGCCATCCAGCAGCACGTCGCCGGCAGTGTGGTTTTCCAGGCCGGCGAGGATGCGGATCAGGGTCGACTTGCCGCAGCCTGAAGGTCCGATGACGCAGACGAATTCGCGACGTCGAACGCTGAAATTGATGCCGCGCAGCGCCTCGACCTCGCCCTGCGGCGAGCGGAAGCGCTTGCCGAGGTCGCGCACTTCGAGAATGGTTTCGCGCTGGTTGATCCGGTCGAAGCGCGCCTTGACGGCGTCCGACTGGTCGAGATGGCTGGGCAGGTTTGTCTGGTTCATGTCGTGGCCCTCAACGGCGATCCTGGGAGCGGTCCCAGGGGAACAGGCTGCGCCCGAGCCGGGCCAGAACGAGGTCGGTACCAAAGCCGATGATGCCGATGGTCATGATGGCGGCGTAGACGTTGTCGAAATGCTGGTAGCGCGCCTGCTGGGTGATGAACCAGGTGATGCCGGAGCTGGTGCCGATCAGTTCGGCCACGATCAGGTAGGTCCAGGCCCAGCCGAGCAGGATGCGCTGGTCGCGGTAGAGATCGGGCAGGATGCCGGGCACCATCACCTTGCTCAGCAGCTTGACCCCGCGCGTGCCCAGGGTGCGCGCGGCCTCGATGAGGGTGACCTCCAGCTTGCGCGTCGTGTTGGCGATGATCAGCACCTGCTGGAACAGGGTGCCGATGACGATGATCGCAATCTTGGGACCGTCGTAGATGCCGAGAATGGCCACCGCCAGGGCGCCGAAGGCCGGCGCTGGCAGATAGCGAAAGAATTCGATGAACGGCTCGCTCAGCCGTCCCATCAGGGTATAGGTGCCGGACAGGATGCCCAGCGGCACGCCGATGATCGACGAAATCAGGAAGCCCCAGAAAATGATCTGGATGCTGTGCCAGAGGCTGGCCGGCATCGAGGGCACGTCTTTCGACGTCGGCGGATTGACGAATCCGTTGTAGAAAGCCTTCGCCACTTGATCGGGCGCAGGCAGGTAAATCGGGTTGGCGGACTGCCCGACCGGAACGGCCAGGTGTTCACGCTCCATGTTGGCCACTTCATCCGCGAACATGGCCTTGTCGACCAGCATGTCGACCTGGAAATAGTCCACGCCACCGGGATCGATGACGTGGACCTTGGGGTGCCAGATGAAAGGCACATAGCTGACCAGACACCAGACCAGCAACGGCAGCAAAAACGAGCCGACTCCCAACAGCATGCGTTTGCGCGCGTCCATATCCACGCTGCCCAGCCATTTGGAAATCATGCCCATTTCCGCTCCGCTATCCGGTTTACTTGGCGTTGGTGAAAGACGGATCGAGGTAGCTGTCGAGGGCCTGGTGCGTCTTGTAGACCCCGTTCGCCACGTTGAAATCGTCAGCCACTTTGGACGAGCCATACAGCGACGAGAAGCCCGAACCCTTGACGTAGATCTTCTTGCCGTCGGCCAGGCTCAGCAGCTTGGTTCCCTTGAGCAGGGGCAGATAGACCTGCGGCGTGACGCCGACCCGGGCGGCCATGATCTTCACCGCGTCAGGCTGGGTCTTGGGATCGTTGATGTATTGCACGACGTGATCCCATACTTTCAATACCTTCAGCCATTCGGCCTTGCGCTGCTTGGCGCTGGCAGGATTGACCGCCAGGACGTCGTAGATCAGGCCCGGTTCGTCGGCGGACGTATAGACCGGGCGCGAGCCTGGCAACGACTTCATGGCCTGGCCGGCAATCGGCTGCCAGGCGCCGACTGCTGCCACGTCGCCCGAAGCGAGGACTTGCGGCATTTCATTGGTCTTGGCGTTGACCAGGGTGACATCCGATTCCTTCATCCCGGCTTTCTTGAGGCCATTCAGCAGCAGCAGGTGTTCGACCAGGCCTTCCTCGACCGCGACTTTCTTGCCCTTGAGATCCTTCAGCGACTTGATCCCCGGCTTGGCGACAATCATGTCGTTGCCGTTGGAGTAGTCGGTCAGCATGACCATGACGCTCTTGCCGCCCGCCGCACCGGTCACCAGGGCATCGCCGTTGGTCATGGTCACGGCATCGATCTTGCCCGCCGCGAAAGCGTCCATCGACGCGGAGTAGTCGAACCACTCGAAATCGACCGCGACGCCGGCCTCCTTGAACCAGCCCTTGTCGATGGCGACCTGCCAGGCGACCCAGCCCGGCCAGTCGCTGTAACCGATCTTGAGAGGCTGGGCAGCATGGGCCGAGATGGCCACAAATGCGGCGGCAGGGATCACCAGCCGGGTTAAAAGTGTCTTCAGGGTGCTTCTGATGCGCTTCACATTCATGGTGGGCTCCTGGGAAAATTGGGTATTACCAAATCGAATATTCGTAATATTCGTGATACTCAATAAGCAATCCTCATGCCACGGCCGAAATTCATACATATCGCCATGAATATAAAGCAATAATCAAAATTTCACGCCTACGCTTCCGGCGTAAATACAGCATCTTTTTAGTGCGCAATCGCACCGTTTTGGGGTTAACTGGCAAAGATTTGATGAGACCAGCCCGGCTTAAAGCGGGTCGTTTTCAGTTCAGCCGACTTTGCACAGTCTGGCCATATGGACGCGAATGGGTGCCCAGGAGATTCAGTCAGGCTCGCTCGCTTCATGGCCGTGACGAGGCATGCAGGCAAAGCTTCGTCACCTGGATTCCATCCGTTGCAGCGCGCACAATAAAAAGGGGCGCCCTGCAGGACGCCCCAACTTCCTTCGGAGTAAAACTTACGACTTACATGCTGTAAGCACGCTCGCCATGCTGGGTAACATCCAGACCTTCGCGCTCGCTTTCTTCCGGCACGCGCAGACCCACGATGAGATCCACCACTTTGTAACAGATGAAGGCGACCACACCGGACCAGAGCAGTGCCACACCAACAGCCTGCGCCTGAATCCACAATTGAGCGCCGATTTCAGTCGTTACAAAGGTGTTGTTGACGTAGTCGGGGATGCCCGCGCCGCCCAGGCTCCAACTGTTGAACACGCCGGTGAGCAACGCGCCGAGGATGCCGCCGATGCCGTGGATGCCGAACACGTCGAGCGCATCGTCCGCGCCCAGCAGTTTCTTCAGGCCGTTGACACCCCACAGGCAGACCACGCCAGCCAGTGCACCAATTGCGAGCGCACCGCCTACACCGACCCAGCCGCAAGCCGGAGTGATGGCAACCAGACCGGCTACCGCGCCGGAAACCGCACCCAGCATCGAAGGCTTGCCCTTGATCATCCACTCGGCCAGCATCCAGGTCAGCGTTGCCGCTGCTGTCGCAAACAGGGTGTTGACGAACGCCAGGGTAGCCGTGCCGCCTGCTTCCAGCGCAGAGCCTGCGTTGAAGCCGAACCAGCCCACCCACAGCAGCGATGCGCCGACCATGGTCATGGTCAGGCTGTGCGGGGTCATCGGCTCCTTGCCGTAACCCACGCGCTTGCCGACCACATAAGCGCCCACCAACCCGGCAATTGCCGCGTTGATGTGCACCACGGTGCCGCCTGCGAAGTCCAGCGCGCCCTTGGCGAACAGATAACCCGACACGCCCATCGCCGCATCGTAGGATGCCTGATCGGTGATCGCGTCCGGTCCCGGCCAGAACCACACCATGTGGGCCATCGGGATATAGGCAAAGGTGAACCACAGTACGGAGAACAGCAACACCGCCGAGAACTTCATGCGTTCAGCGAAGGCGCCAACCACCAGCGCGACGGTAATCGCGGCAAAGGTGGCCTGAAAGGCGACAAACGCGAACTCAGGGATGTAAACCCCCTTGCTGAAGGTGGCGGCATTGGCCACGCCATTGGTCGCTGGATCGAAGATGCCCTTGAGGAAGAGCCGGTCAAATCCGCCAAAGAAGGCATTGCCCTGGGTGAAGGTCAGCGAGTAGCCATACACCGCCCACAGCACCGAAATCAGCGCGAAGATGGTGAACACCTGCATCAGCATCGACAGCATGTTCTTGCTGCGAAGCAAACCGCCGTAAAACAGCGCGAGGCCGGGTATCGACATCATGATGACCAGCACGGTTGCCGTCAGCATCCAGGACGTGTCGCCCTTGTTGGGTGTCGGCGCGGCGGCGGGAGCCGGCGCGGCTGCCGCAGCGGGAGCAGCCTCGGCAGCCGGGGCGGCAGCTTCAGCAGCAACCGGCGCTGCTGGCGCAACCGCTTCAACCTTGGCCGGCTCAGCGACAACGGCTGCTGGTGCAGCAGCGTCCTGTGCCAGCGTCAAGCCGGGAGACAACAGGGCGAATGCCAAGCCCAACGAAGCAAATAGCTTTTTCATGTTCACACTCCTCACAAGGCATCGGGGCCGGATTCGCCCGTGCGGATACGCACGACCTGCTCCAGACTGGTGACAAAAATCTTGCCGTCGCCGATCTTGCCGGTGTTGGCTGCCTTTTCGATGGCCTCGATCACGCGCTCCAGCAGTTCAGCCTTGATTGCGACTTCAACCTTGACCTTGGGCAAAAAGTCGACCACATACTCCGCGCCGCGATACAGCTCGGTGTGGCCTTTCTGACGCCCAAACCCTTTTACTTCCGTGACCGTCAAACCGGTGACGCCGATGGCGGATAAGGCCTCGCGCACTTCGTCCAGTTTGAACGGCTTGATGATGGCCGTTACGAATTTCATGATGCCTCCCGAATTAGGGCTAGAAAACAATGGAGCGGTTGCTTGAACCGCCACGGCTGGTCAGCACATTAAAAAGCCTTGGAAACCCAAACGGTGGTCGTGCCCTTGCCCAGGTACTCGCCATTCGCGTCAGTCCAGAAACCTTTCTCGGCATTGGTGTCGGTGTACATCAAGCCCAAGGTCGTACCGGACCCCAGCTTGCCCAGCTTGCCCAGGTCATAGGTTGCGCTGACCTTCCAGTCGTCGTAGCTCGGACTGACTGCAAAATCAGAATCGTTCTTGAAATTGAAGGTACCCCAATGCGCACCCAGCGTCAGGCCGGTTTCGCCAACGGGCAGGCTGCCGGAAAGATCCAGATAGTAGGAGCCGTTAGTGTTCGGGCCGACGCCAAACACCGAGTCGCTGACATAGTGGGAATACTTGGCAGTGAACCATTTCCAACCCAAAGAGCCGTAAATTTCAGAGGTCCAGGCGCCAGGGAGCGCAGCCGTATCCGCATTCTTGCTGCCCGGGTACATGTAGCGGATCGCCCCGACGTCATAACTGAAATCTCCGACGGTATTGCGGTAGCCGCCATAGACGTCGAGTTCCATGCTGCCGCTCTTGTAACCTTGAAAATCTGTGAGCCAGCCTACGTTGGAGCCCCAGGTTCCAAGATAAAAACCGCTGGCGTGTGCGTAATCAAAGCCGCCCTGAATGGCAGGCTCGCCACCAGTTTGGGAAATGCCGCGGAAGACATAGTTGCTGGTGAGGCTGACGTTGGCAGTCAGCGTGTGCGGCGAAGCTGGCTCATCCGCCATCACGACGCCAGGTGCGCCCACCATGCCAACCAATGCAAGAGCAGATACGATTTTTTTCATGCTGAAATTCCCCGATGTTAGAAGAGTGCAAGATTGCAACCCGTTAAAAGCACAAGTCGTGCCAAATTATTAATCCAATATAATCAATTGATTAATGTTTATATCGCACTATACAGGCGCACCAAGGCACTATCGCAGTGCACAAAAAAACCAGTACGCACATTTTTTGTGCGATACGTTGCCAAGCAGCTGTTGTTACACTCCAACCCACTGACTGGAGCCAGACATGAAACCCGTGAATCCCGCTTTCCTCAACGAGCTTGCCGACAAACTGGGCGACATCCTCAAGCAATCGCCCGCCAAGGACATCGAACACAACCTCAAGGCAGGCGTTACCGCCATGCTGGGCAAGCTGGACATGGTGAGCCGCGAGGAGTTCGACGTGCAGACCGAAGTGCTGGCACGCACGCGCGAGAAGCTGGCGGCACTTGAAGCGCGGCTGGCCGAGCTGGAAAAAGCGCGCGTCGAATAGTGGCCGTCGCCGTCGTCAAAAGCCGGGCGCTCACCGGCATGGATGCGCCCGAGGTGGTGGTCGAAGCGCACCTGGCCAATGGCCTGCCCGCGTTCACCCTGGTTGGCCTGCCGGAAACCGAGGTGAAGGAAGCGCGCGACCGGGTGCGCGCGGCGATCCAGAACGCACGCTTCGAGTTTCCCGCGCGCCGCATCACGGTCAACCTCGCCCCCGCCGATTTACCCAAAGAATCAGGCCGCTTTGATTTGCCGATTGCGCTGGCGATTCTGGCCGCGTCCGGACAGATTCCGGCCACCCGCTTCGGCGATACCGAATTCGCGGGTGAACTCGCCTTGACCGGCGAACTGCGCCCGGTGCGCGGCGCGCTGGCAATGGCGCTCGCCACCCGCGCGCTCAATCGCACCCTGGTGCTGCCGCAGCACTCGGCCCTGGAGGCTGCGCTCGCCAGCGGCATCGACGTGCGCGCCGCTGGCAGCCTGCTGGAAGTCTGCGGCTGGCTTGCGGGGCAGGGTGAACTCGCTGCGCCTGCGCCCGCCGGATCGCCCCCTGCGCCCGATTACCCCGACTTTGCCGATGTAAAGGGTCAGGCATCGGCCAAGCGCGCGCTGGAAGTCGCCGCGTCGGGTGGCCATTCGGCGCTGCTCGCCGGCCCGCCCGGCACCGGAAAATCGATGCTCGCGGCACGTTTCCCCAGCATTCTGCCGGCGATGGACGAAACCGAGGCGCTGGAGGCGGCCGCGGTGCAATCGCTCAACGGCGGTTTCCGCCTCGACCACTGGCGGCGACGGCCGTTTCGCGCGCCCCACCACACGGCGTCCGGCGTGGCGCTGGTCGGCGGCGGCGGCAATCCGCGCCCGGGCGAAATTTCGCTGGCGCACCACGGCGTGCTGTTTCTTGACGAATTGCCCGAGTTTTCCCGGCAGGTGCTGGAAGTGCTGCGCGAACCGCTGGAAACCGGCCGCATCACGATTTCACGCGCGGCGCGGCAAGCCGATTTTCCGGCACGCTTTCAACTCATCGCCGCGATGAACCCCTGCCCCTGCGGCTATCTCGGCCATCCTACGCAAGCCTGCCGCGATACGCCGGACCAGATTGCGCGCTATCGCGCACGCATCTCCGGGCCCTTGCTGGATCGCATCGACATCCAGATCAGCGTGCCCGCGCTGACCCAGGACGAGTTGATGACCGCCAGCGCGGGCGAGCCCAGTGCCGCCATCCGCGCACGCGTCGAAGCGGCGCGCGCACGGCAACTGGCGCGCCAGGGCAAACCCAACGCCGCACTCGGTACGCAGGAAATTGACCAGTTTTGCAAGCTGGATACGGCGGGCGAAACCCTGCTCAAGCAGGCGATCACACGCCTGAACCTGTCGGCGCGCGCCTATCACCGCGTGCTCAAGCTGGCGCGCAGCGTGGCCGATCTGGCGGCGAGCGATGCCATCACCCCGGCGCATCTGGCCGAAGCCATCCAATACCGCAGGGGAGCTGTCGCATGAGTCATCCCTATGAATCGTGGCAGGAAGAAAAACGCTCGGCCTGGCTCTACCGGGTGGTGGCCGAATGCGAGCGCGGCACGCCGCGCGCCGCGCTGTTTGACGAACTGGCGCAAGCCGCCGACGACCAGGCCGACATCTGGCTCGCCGCCATTGCACAACGCGGCGACCCCGCGCCCGCGCCGTTTCACCCCGATCTGCGCACCCAGACTGTCGCCGGCCTGACCCGGTTGTTCAAGCCACGGACGATGCGCGGTGTGCTGGCGGCGATGAAAGTGCGCGGCATGGTGCTGTACACGCAAAACCCGCCCCACCCCACGCCCTTGAATCGCGACGACATCGGCAAGCGTCACCGCAGCGGTGCCACCGGCAACGCCCTGCGCGCCGGCGTATTCGGCGTCAATGACGGACTGGTATCGAACGCCGCACTGATT
>JAAPAA010000302.1 GCA_012274165.1 Thiobacillaceae bacterium | reverse complement strand
TCGTTCCACTGGCCCGCTTCGAAGCCGTCAATTTTGTCGCTGCCGACCACCAGTACGGGCACGCTGAGTTTGCCGGTGAGCTTTTTGAGCTCCGCCTGGGCCTCGGGGCTGGATTGCGGGTCCTTGTTGCTGAAAGGCGCGCCGCGCTCGGTCAGCAGCTTGCGCGCCTGGTCGCACGGCGCGCCACAGGCGCTGGCATACAGGGTGATGGGGAATTTTTCACGCGCGGTTTTGGTTGCGTAGGATTCGCCGCTTTCGATGAGGTTGCCCTTGAATGACTTTTGCTCGGCATTCTTGACACTGGACGGAGGCGGTTGGTCGCTGTACATCATGCGGCCTTGCGCGTCCTTCCATTGATACAACTGGGCGGCGGCCAGCGGCGCGCTTGCCGTCGCGATGCACACTGCAACCAAAATAAGCCCTGCTTTCATGCTGCGCTCCCAAGCGACGTAATCATTCGCACTAACGGCCATCAGCGGGAAAAGTTTAAGCCCCCGCATGACCCTGCACGCACTGGCGGGCGTATCTATCCGTGCCCTGCAGGCTCAATCATGAGTGGGGCTGTGGGCCCTCACGAATGCGGCGAACGACTCCGCAGTCAAGGGTTTGCTGTAGAAATAGCCTTGCACTTCGTCACATCCCTGTTCGCGCAGGAATGCCAGCTGTCCTTCGGTCTCGACGCCCTCGGCAATGGTTTGCAGGCCCAGGCTGCTCGCCAGGCCGATGATGGCGACGACGATTGCCCGGTCTTCCGGATCATTACCGATATCCCGCACAAACGACTGGTCGATCTTGAGCTTGTAAACCTTGAAGCGCTTGAGATAGCTCAGCGAGGAATAGCCGGTGCCGAAATCGTCAATCGACATGCGGATGCCGCGCGCGTGCAGGCGATCCATCACTGCAATGGCCGCAGGCGCATCGTCCATGGCGACGCCTTCGGTCAGTTCCAGCTCCAGATACTGCGGCGCCAGCTTTTCTTCATCGAGAATCTGTGTCACCAGTTCCGGCAAGTGCGGATGACGGAACTGTACGGCTGACAGGTTCACTGCCATCACCATCGGCACAAGACCGTCGTCCATCCACGCCTTTATCTGCCGGACCGCACTGCGCAGCACCCATTCCCCAATTTTCAGGATCTGGCCGCTTTCTTCCGCGAGGGGGATAAAGTCGGCCGGAGGAATCATGCCAAGCTCGGGATGCTGCCAGCGCAGCAGCGCTTCGACACCGATGATGCGCCCGTCGCGCAAGGAAATTTGTGGCTGATAGTGCAACAGCAACTGATTCCGTTCCAGCGCGCGGCGCAGGGCATTTTCCATATGCAGGTTTTGGGCCGAACGCGCCTGCATTTCCATTGTAAAAAAGCGGTAGGTGTTGCGACCATCGTGCTTGGCACGATACATGGCGGCGTCCGCAGATTTGGCGAGCACCTCGAAATTCTCGCCATCGCCCGGATAGATGGCAATGCCGATGGACAGCGTCACGGTCAGCTCAAAACTCTCGATCTGGTACGGTTGCGCGAAGGCTTCCAGCAATTTTCCAGCCACATGCGCTGCACCGTCCGCATCAGTGTCGGGCAGAATCAGGACGAACTCATCGCCTCCCTGGCGTGAAACCGTGTCCACATCGCGCACGGTGGATTTCAGGCGAGTTGCAACCGCGATCAGCAACGCGTCACCGATGCGGTGCCCCAGCGTGTCGTTGACGTTCTTGAAGTGATCGAGGTCGACGAACATGACGACCACTTGGGTATGGTGGCGCTGGGCCACACTGAATTCGTGGCTGATGCGGTCGTTGAGCAAGGCCCGGTTTGGCAACCCGGTAAGCGGGTCGAAATGCGCCAGTCGCTGGATCCGCTCCTGGGCGGCCTTATGCTGGGTAATGTCGCTTGAAATGCCGATGTAGTGGCTCACTTCGCCCTTCTTGTCGAACACCCGGATGATCGAGAGCAATTCCGGATACAGGCTGCCGTCCTTGCGGCGATTCCATACCTCGCCCTGCCAGCGTCCCTGCGTGGCGATGGCTTCCCACATCGCGCCGTAGAACGCCCGGTCGTGGCGTCCGGACGACAACATGCGGGGGTTCTGCCCCATGACCTCGGCTTCGCTGTAACCGGTGACGGTGGTGAAAGCCTGGTTGATCATGACAATGTTGCACTGGGCATCGGTAATCATGATCCCTTCGCCGCTTTGCTCGAACACTTGGGCAGCGAGGCCGAGCTGCGCCTCAACCCGCTTGCGTTCGGTGATGTCGACGAAAGTGGCGATCGTACCGACCACGACGCCGTCGGCGATGATGGGGTTCGACCAGTACTCGACCGGGATCGCCACGCCGTCCTTGCGCCAGAATACCTCGTCCGACACGTTGATTGCCTCATTCGTCAGGTAAGACCGACGCATTTTGCATTCGTTTTCCGGATGGGCGCTGCCATCGGCATGCGAATGGTGAATGAGCGTGTGGGCGCGCTTGCCCAGCACCTCATTTTCATCCTGGTAGCCCAGTATTTTCAGGAATGCGCGGTTGACGAAGGTGCAGTTGCCGTCGAAGTCCACCCCATAGGCCGCTTCGGCCATTGAATCGAGCAGACGATGCAGGTTCTCGCGAGAATCGCGCAAGGCCTGCTCCGCCCGTTTGCGCTCGGTGATGTCCTCTCCCGAAGCAAGCAGGCCGTTAACCCTGCCCGACTCGTCCAGCAAGAGCGTGTTATGCCATGCAACGTCACGCTCCTCTCCACTGCAGGTCAAGATGGCATTTTCCATGTACTCGACCGGCGCGATGTTGCCCTGCATCATCTGGATGACATTTTCCCTGACCTCTTTTCGTATGCGCTCGGGCAGAAAATGTTCGATCCAGTCTTTGCCCAGGATGTCCGCCTCGGCAGCGCCGAGCATTTCACAGCCCTTGTGGTTGACGAGCTGCACCCGGCCTTCCGCATCGATTGCAACCAGCATCACGCCGACGATAGCCAGGTATTGCTGCGTCTGTTGTTGGGATTGCAGTAGTGCGTGTTCCGTCAGGGTGCGCTGGGTGATGTCGCGGGCAATTCCCAGCACGCCGATGATGTTGCCGTCTTCGTCGAACATGGATGTCTTGATGGTTTCGAAGCGTCGCCGCTTGCCATCACTGGCGAAGGTCAACCATTCTTCATTGATGCTGGGTTTGCCAGCCAGCATCGCCTTGCGGTCATTCTCGCGGAAGAGAGTCGCCTGCTCCCGCTCGACAAAGTCATAGTCGGTTTTGCCGACGATTTCAGTCTCTCGGGCGCCAAAGAACCATTCAAACCCCGGGTTGCAACTTAGATAGACGCCCTCCGCATCCTTCAGCCAGACCGGATCGGGAAGGGCATCAAGCGTGGCTTTCAGTTTGCGTTGCGCCACCTGGATTTCTGAAGTGCGCTGGGTGACTCGGGCTTCGAGTAATTGTTTATTCGCTTTCATCTCGACAAAAAGCTTCGCCAGATAGCCGAGCATCAGGCTGAAAAGCAGCCCGAGCGCCAGCTTGAACGAGAGTCCGAGCGGATCGGTCCAGCCCTTGACTGGGGCGAGACTCAGCGTCCAGGTTGCATTGGGTACTTGCAGGGCCTGATCCACCGGTTCGATCAGGGGCGCTGGCGAGGAGCGGGCAATGACCTGTTTTTTTCCGCTGTCCGGGTGGATACGCCAGAGTTCATAGGCCAAGTCGTGCTCGCCCAGACGAGACAGATGGGTCATGTCCAGCCCGCCGGGCAAGCGCATCACGACCAGGGTGAAACCCCAGAAAATGGGCTTGCCCTGGCTGTTGTCGAGAAACACCGGCAAGCGTCCGACCACGCCCGTCCCACCCTGCACTAGTTCCAGCGGGCCGGCCAGCGTGAGTTGGCCACTGTCGCGGGCGAGCAAGGATTCCTTGCGTTGTGTCGGGGCGGCAAACAAGTCCAGGCCGATGGCCGCCTCGTTGCCGGACCTCGGCACGACGTTCCGGACAACCCCGCCAGGCGCCAGCGTCAGTACGGATGCACCCGGATAAAGCGGCAACATGGTACGGGCAATCGCATCAAAATTAGTAACGCTACCGTTGCCTTGGCGCACCAGAGCCGCCAGGGCATGGGCCGCAGAAAGCGCATGCCCGATGCGACTTTCGACCGTATGGGCGTAGTGGCCGGCAAGAACGGCAACGCGATCGCGCTCATGTTGACGGGCCTGCCCGTCCAGCTGCCAGACCAGTAATCCCGATAAGGCAAGAGCGATTAGAAAAACGAGCCCACCGAGCATCAGCGGGCGTATTGGGTAACGCGTGTTTGATGCAGCCATTGCGATTACTCCATTGTCACAGAATGACCATCCGGTGATCCGAACAGTCTGGTGTTTTGTTTTTGCGGGAGAGGTTTTCCCGGACACCCTGAAACGGAATCATAGTTGGTCTTGCCGGCGCATGCCGCGCGGGCATGCCAATCAGGCCATTGCAAACCCGACCAGCGCAATCTCGTCGCCGTCTTTCACCGGTGCGGACTTTTCGACGAACTGTTTGTTGATGGTGATGTTCAGCTTGGGATTACCCAGCAGCATTTTTTTCCACATCTCGCCGCGTCGCGATAGCAGAAACAGCAGCCGTTCGACGTCGGTGACGTCGGGAGGCAACTCGATCTGGTCGGCGGCCATGCCCAGCGTGTCCACCAGATCGCCGAAAAACAAAATCTTCACCATCTTGAGGCCTTTATAATTCGACATTGACCGCCCGATTCTACCGCTGTATGACCGCTCATCTGCTGGAAAACCTCAATCCCGAACAGCGCGCCGCAGTGACGTTGCCGCACGAGTCCGCGCTGATTCTGGCGGGCGCGGGATCGGGCAAGACGCGCGTGCTGACCACCCGCCTGGTGTGGCTGATCCAGAGTGGGCAGGTGTCGCCGCACGGCATCCTGGCGGTGACCTTTACCAACAAGGCGGCGAAGGAAATGATGACGCGCATCTCGGCGATGCTGCCGATCAACACGCGCGGCATGTGGGTGGGTACCTTTCACGGCCTCGCCAACCGGCTGCTGCGCACGCATTACCGCGAGGCGGGGCTGCCGCAGTCGTTCCAGATTCTGGACAGCCAGGACCAGCTGTCGGCGATCAAGCGGCTGATGAAGTCGATGAATATCGACACCGAGAAATACGAGCCGAAAAAGGTGCAGCGCTTCATCAGCGGCCACAAGGAGGCCGGGCGGCGCGCGAAAGACGCCGAGGCGTTCGATGAATACTCGATGCGGCTGGCGGAGATTTTTGAAGCCTACGATGCGCAATGCCAGCGCGAGGGCGTGGCCGACTTCGCCGAGCTGCTGCTGCGCTCCTACGAACTGCTCTATCGCAACGAGCCGCTGCGTGAGCATTACCGCGACCGCTTCAAGCACATCCTGGTCGACGAGTTCCAGGACACCAACAGCCTGCAATACCGCTGGCTCAAGCTGTTTGCCGGCCCCAATACCGCACTGTTCGCGGTCGGTGACGACGACCAGTCGATCTATGCGTTTCGCGGCGCCAACACCGCCAACATGGCCGAGTTCGAGCGCGAGTTCGCGCATGGCAACGTGATCAAGCTGGAGCAGAACTACCGCAGCCACGGCCACATCCTCACCGCCGCCAACACCCTGATCGCGCAGAACGCGCACCGCCTCGGCAAGAACCTGTGGACGGCCGAAGGGGAGGGCGAACCGATCCGCGTCTACGACGCCTATTCGGATCAGGACGAAGCCAGCTTCATCGTCGACGAGGTGAAGGCGCTCAACCGCGAAGGCACCAACCTGTCCGACATGGCCTTGCTGTACCGCTCCAACGCGCAGTCGCGGGTGCTCGAGCACGCGCTGTTTTCCGCCAGCGTGCCGTATCGCGTGTACGGCGGGCTGCGCTTTTTCGAGCGGCTGGAAATCAAGCATGCGCTGGCCTACCTGCGCCTGCTGACCAACCCGGAAGACGACGGCGCATTCATTCGCGTGGTGAACTTTCCCGCGCGCGGCATCGGCGCGCGCACGCTGGAACTGCTGTCGGCCAGCGCGGCACAGTCCGGCGCCAGCCTCTGGCAGGCGGCCTGTACCGCCAGCGGCAAGGTGGCCGGGTTCGCCAAGCTGATCGAGACGATCAAGCAGGCCACCCGCGAGCTGCCGCTACCCGAAGTGATCGACCACGTGATCGAAGCCAGCGGGCTGGCGGACTTTTATCGCGCCGACAAGGACGGTACCGAGCGGCTGGAAAACCTTAACGAACTGGTCAATGCGGCGGCGCTCTTCTCGGAAGAAAACAGCGCCGACGAAGCGGAAGAGAAAACCCTGGATTCATTTCTCGCCCACGCCGCGCTGGAGGCCGGCGAACATCAGGCCGGTGTCGGGCTCGACGCCTTGCAGTTGATGACGGTACACGCTGCCAAGGGACTGGAGTTCCATGCGGTGTTCATCACCGGGCTGGAAGAAAGCCTGTTCCCGCACGAGCAAAGTGCAAACGATGAAAACGGTCTGGAAGAGGAAAGGCGGCTGATGTATGTCGCGATCACCCGCGCACGGCGGCGGCTGTATTTGTCGCACGCGCAATCGCGCATGCTGCACGGCCAGATTCGCTACGGCCTGCCGTCACGCTTTCTCGACGAATTGCCGGAGCAGGTGCTGAGCCCGCTCAACCGCCGCAGCGGCTCAGCCCAGCCGCAATCGTTTGGCTACGCCGCTCCGGCGGCGCGTCCAACTGCGCCGCTCGGCAACGACACCGGTTACCGCGTCGGGCAAAGCGTGGCCCATGCCAAATTCGGCACCGGCATCATCATCGACTTTGAAGGACGCGGCGCCGACGCCCGCGTGCAGGTGAAGTTCCGGGAGGCTGGAACCAAGTGGCTGGCGCTGGCTTACGCCAATCTGTCGACGGCGTGATCGGCCTCGGTGTCGTCCGCCCACACTGCAAAAATGGACTGATACGACGCGTACAGCGAACCGAACAGCACCGGCATGGCCACCAGCAAGCCGAGCAGCATGGGCACCAGCGCCGCGAAGAACAGCAGCAGACCCAACACCAGACCGTTGACCGTCAGTGACGCCCAGTTTTTGAGGACAGCCTTGAGGCTGACGCCGAGCGCCGTGCCCAGACGTGCGCCGCCGAACAGGATCAACGCAGGCGCAAACCAGGTGGCCATGAGCAGCGGCGTGAACAGCAGCAGGCCGGTGAGCACGGCGGGCAGGGCTTGATTCATCAGCGCTTGCAGCTCGACGGGGTTGGCCTTTTCGTTTTGCGCGGCCGCCATGATGACTTCGGGGTCGAAACCCATGCGGTGCATGATTTGGCCAATGGCGAGGGTGCCGAGCAGTTGCACCGCCCCCATCGCCATCAAGGGCAGGGCGGGCCCCGCCATGATCGGCCGTTGCACGCCTGCCAGAAAATGCGGCAGTTCGAGTTCCTCGCCGTTATCCAGCGCGCGGAACGCGGCCATGAAACCGGCCACCATCAAGGG
>JAAPAA010000034.1 GCA_012274165.1 Thiobacillaceae bacterium | reverse complement strand
GTGAAGAAGGCCGCCAAGAAAGCCACCGCCAAGAAGGCGGCGGTGAAGAAGGTGGTCAAGAAGGCCGCTCCGAAGAAGGCGGCGCCGAAGAAAGCAGCAGCAAAGAAGGCACCGGCCAAGAAAGCCGCGCCGAAGAAGGCAGCAGCTAAGAAGGCACCGGCCAAGAAGGCCGCGCCGAAGAAAGCCGCCAAGAAGGCTGCGAAGAAGAAATAAGCACCACGCACCCCCTTCCCGTCCGCGGGAGGGGGCTGCCCCATCCCCCGTATCGCGACAAGACACGCGACATAGAGAAAGGCACCGGAACCGCACATGGCCGTCAGGATCGACAAGAAAATCAAGGGCTACGCCGTCGTCACCCCCGAAGACAAGGCGAAGGAAGCGGTCCAGGCGGAATCCGTCCGCCGCGAGGTGGCCGAGGCCGAACTGCTGGCCAAGAGCGCCGATGTGATCCAGATGCACGAGCGCATCGAGCGCCCGGAAGTGCTGATCGGTTCCACCTACAAGATCAAGTCGCCGCTGGTCGAACACGCCATGTACGTGACCCTCAACGACATCGTGCTCAACGCCGGCACCGACCACGAACACCGCCGCCCGTTCGAGGTGTTCATCAACTCCAAGTCGATGGACCACTTCCAGTGGATCGTCGCGCTCACGCGGATCATGTCCGCCGTGTTCCGCAAGGGCGGCGACGTGACCTTCCTGGTGGAGGAAATGAAGGCCGTGTTCGACCCCAAGGGCGGCTACTTCAAGGCCGGCGGCGTGTACATGCCGTCCCTGGTCGCCGAGCTGGGCATGATCATCGAGGACCACCTGAAGTCCATCGGCATGATGCACGACCCGGAAATGAGCGAGCACCAGCGCGCCCTGATCGCCGAGAAGCGCCGCGCGTACGACACGCAGATGCGCTCAAAAAAAAACTCTGACGTAAAAGCGATGCCCGCCGCCACGACGGGCAGCGGCCACGAAGAAGACATCGAAGTCACTGGCGACGGCGCGAGTTTCCCGCCGACGGCGACCATGTGCCACAAGTGTTCGACCAAGGCGCTGGTGCTGATGGACGGGTGTGCGACTTGTTTGAATTGTGGGTATTCGAAGTGCGGGTGAGGCGCTTTTGTGCCGCATTGATTGGAATCTCGGCCATCGCGGCCGGTAGCTCGATGGCAGCAAAACCGCAGCTCGTGGTGGCAAAGCCGGTAATGCCGAAACTGCTGCAATTCGACTTCAAGGCTATCGTGCAACCCAACGGCACGGTGACCGATATCCAGCCTGACGCATCATTGCCCGAAACGATTCAGGCCATGATTCGTAAGCGCGTCGCGACATGGCGCTACAGACCCTCGCAATGGCAGGGTGAGGCGAATCCGGCACCGATCGCACAGACCATCAACGCAGTGGCTGAGCCCAGCACGCAAGGCGGATTCGCTTTGCGGATCGAAGAGGTAACAGGGCAAATCCGGCAAGGCGCATCAGCGAAGGACTTGCTTGTCTCGCAGCCGCCACCGGATTACCCCATTGAACCGAGAAGGCGTGGTGTCAGCGCCATCCTGGTCTATGGGGTGCTATATGACGAAGCAGGCAAGCCCGTGCAGGTCGATCTGGTCTATCCGACCGGACGTGATCGCGACACCAGACGCTTCGATGAGTTTGCTCGCAAAGCGATCGCCCAATGGCACGTGCCTCACGAGTTCGCGGGCGTGCCGATTTCATGCCGCGCCAATGCCCCGATCACGTTCCAGGTGACCGATACGGATAGCCCTCCCGAACCATTGCGCGCGCAACCCGAGGTTTCGGCTTCCTTCGACAAGTACACCGACACGTGCCCTGCCACGAAGCTTGAAACGGTGGTGAAGGACACGATCCTTTAACCGGGAAAAGCTGCGGGAAGAAACAGTGGTTAGGGAGAATTTCCAGCACCGGGGCGGGCATGTCCCGCCTTTCGCATTTCTGGAAAAAGCAGATAGACCGACCGACCGCCTCCGATTACGCCACAAGGAAGAAATCGCGATGAAGCCAATTAAGTTCTCGTCGCTGTTGTTCATCGCGTTGTCTGGTGCCCTGCAAGCGCAGGCGGCAGCCTCTTCCAATGAACCTCCGACGCTGGAAACGCAATGCCCGGGGATGGCTCACTACCAGGCTGCTCATCGGCATCCGGATCCGTTCGCCACTATCAAGGAAGACCCCAAGGTCACCGATCAGCCCCTGCGTCGGAAGTTGCTGGCGATGTATGCAAAGGACGAAACTGCTGGTGCGGCCTACGAGGTGGAAGTCGACAAGGACGAGCCTGATCCCAGGGTGGTAAAGCAACTGGAAATGGTTCGCGAAGAAAATCTGAAAACCATAAAAGCGCTGGTGCGGCAGTACGGCTTCCCGACGTCCGAGCAGGTCGGCGACGATGGGGTGTGGGCTGCTTTCACGCTGGTGCAACATGCAGATGGCGACCACGCATTCCAAACCTCCCTGATAGGCACATTGGCAGCCCTGTTCACCGCGAAGAAGATTCCAGGCGAGATCTACGCCTACGTTCTGGATCGCACCTTGGTCGCAGACGGCAAACTGCAGGTCTATGGCACGCAGTTCCACAGCGTCGGCAAGGAGTTGGTGATTCGTCCCCTGCAGGACGCCGAACATGTCGACAAGCGGCGACTGGACGCCGACCTGCCGTCCATGAGCGACTACCTGTGCTACGTGCGTGTGCGTTCAGGCAGATCCGCCCGGATGCCGTATTGATCTCGAAAACTGGGGTCAGAGTCGATTTTTCTTGAAAATAGGGGTCAGAGAACATTACCGTTTGAAACGCGATGCGATTCAAGCGCGCGCGAAGGAAATATTCTCTGCCCCTTCTTTGCGCCGAGTGCCACGCTCAAGTTTGAAGTCGTGGCTTTTGGGGCCTGACGCCATTTCACCTTTTGCTTGAACTGCAAGCGGGAAACGTTCTTTAAACTATTTCTTCTCTTTCCCTTCGTCGGTGTCACCCCCTCCAGGTCCAGCGCCTCAATGCCGAAGTCCGCCACGCTCCTGCTGATCCGCCACGCTGAAAAATCAGGCCTTCAGGAGGATGCCGGGTTGACGCCGTTCGGCGAGGCCCGCGCACAAGCGTACGTGGCTTACTTTGGAAACCTGGTGATCCAGGGAGTCCAGGTTTCGACGCCCGCATGGTTGATCGCGGCGGCGGATTCAGTGCACAGCAATCGCTCGCGGCTGACGCTTGTGCCGCTAGCCGCGTCTCTCGGCTTACCTATCGATACAGAGGTTCCGGATCATGCGTTCGCCGATTTGGCTTCACGCCTGCTTGGCGATCAACGTTACGACCACGCCACCACGCTGGTGTGCTGGCACCACGGCCAGCTCCTGAACTTTGCAGGCGCGCTTGGCGTGGCAGGGGCAGCATTGCCGGTGACGTGGCCCGACACCGAATTCGGCTGGCTGCTGTGCCTGCACTTCGATCAGGAGGGTGGGCTGGTCTCCACGAGCGTGGACAGCCAGCGATTGATGTTTGGCGACAAAAGCCAGGCCCCGTTACTGCAAGGCTAGCGCGGAAACCGGCAGAAACTGGGACGGAGGTAGTTAAGCCGCTTTAACTACCTCCGTCCCGGTATTCGTGGGCGCACAAACAACAAAGCCGGCTTTCGCCGGCTTTGTTGTTGTGCTCACGATGGCGCTCAATCTGCAGCGCAATACGGCAAGTCGCGGTACTTGCCAATCCAGCGCTGGATCCATGTATCCAGCGTCTTGCCTGTCAGCCCGTTCTCGCAAATGTTCTTGCACCAGGTCAGCTGCGTGCCCTTGTAGCCTTCGCTGGCGCACGTAACAGACGGCGGCTTGGTCAAAGCCCACG
>JAAPAA010000301.1 GCA_012274165.1 Thiobacillaceae bacterium | reverse complement strand
GAGGTCAACCCCGAAAACTTCATCAAGTGGACGCTGCCGGCCCTGCACGGTTCCTTGGACTCGTTTCTGTTTGACGTCCAGGCTAACCGCATCCATCCCCGTTTCGGCATGACGCCACTGGCCTGGGAGCGACGTCTGCTACTTGAGTTTGGGAGCCGCAGCCATCGGCTGGTGCGCGTGGATTCGACATTCAAGCTGCTGACGTCCCCGCACGCGAAGGTCAGGCCTACCCGCGAACTGGACCGTCGCAAAGGTGTCTACGTGGATGGCCGGTACTACTGGAACGAGAAGTTCGCGACCAGCACCAGCAAGCTCTGCAACGTCGAAGTTCGTATCGAGCTCTGGCACGCCAGCGTCATCTACGTGAACTTCAATGGCAACTGGCTCATCGCGCAGGCCCGCGACGGCAGCAGGCTCGAAGGTCGCTTCGACCGCGAGGTGGAGATGATGCAGCGGGAAGAGGCGCGGCAGCTCCCTTCCGCTGCCGCTACCGACCGTAAGTCCATCGCGCACGCGATGAAGAAGCTGCGCTTGCTCGAGCCGCAGCACTGGGACGAGCGCCTGCGCGAGCAGTGCATGGAGGAGTACCTGCTGTATTCCAAGCTCGGCATGACGGAAGCACTGCCCGCTGCGGTGAACGCTCGCGCTCTTGAGTACGACCTCGGCATGCCTCGCACCAGTGACCTCGCGTTGCTGACGTGTATCGACAAGGAACTGGGCCTCGTGGGCTGCGACGTGCTAGCCGTCGATGGTCAGGCCGAGGGCAATGAAGAGGACCAGTCGGCCCGCGTTTCGGGTCCGGGCCACACGGACTCAGAAGAGGAGGCCGTGACTGACGACGACTTCCTCTGACGTACCCGTGGGCTAACGCACCTGACCCGAACTACCAACCTCTCACAGCCGAATCTCAAGACATCCCCATCACCATGAACCCCGTCACCACCGAACTACCTCCAGCACCTGCCAAGCCAAAGAAGCCCGCCCTAGTGGACGCCCTGAAGCCTGACGATGTCAGAGCGCTGAAGGCCTTCGCCGACGCAAAGGTCAAGCACCCCAAGCTGCTCGATATCATTCAGGACCTGCGCTCGCTCCTGACGGCGAACACCGACTCCAACATCATCGTGATAACTGGCGCCACGGGCGTCGGCAAGACGACGTTGTCTCGAGAGCTGTCACGCGTCTGCCAGGAGCTGTTCCGCGACACGCTGGAGGGCGACCCTTCGGCCATTCCGGCAGTGTGGGTCGAGGCCTATGCCAACGGCGACCGTCAGCACGGCTTCAAGTCCCTCTACGAGGACCTCCTGAAGCAGCTGCTCGAGCCGGGCATGAACCAGAAGCATCTGGCCGAGGTCAAGGACGGCAGGCTCTCCATCAAGTCACAGGGCCGGGCCACGATTCCGACGCTTCGAAACGCAGTGGAGGCCAGCCTGTGCAAGCGCAAGACCGTCGTTTGCGCCATCGACGAGGCCTACCACCTGTTGAGGTTCGCCAACGAGTCCGCCGTCATGGACACCTTCAAGAGCCTGGCCAACACGACGGGCGCGAAGTTTGTGCTCATCGGTTCGTTCGACCTGTTCGACCTCGTCGCGGCTCAGGGTCAGGTGGCTCGTCGCGCGGTGGTCCTGAACTTCGACCGCTATCACATCGACAAGCCTGAAGACGTCGAAGCCTTCAAGACCGTGGTCACCAAGCTGCAGGCGAAGTGGCCGTGTGCGCAGGTGCCCAACTTCAAGGTCATCGGACTTGAGTTGATGGAGGCGGCGCTCGGCTGCGTCGGGCTGCTCAAGTCGCTGATGCTCGAGGCCGCGGCCATGCAGATGGCGAACAACGGCAAGTGGGAAGGTCGGTTCCTCGCGAAGGCGGCCAAGGCCAATCGCCTGCGCGAAATCATCCGCAAGGAAATCGAGGCCGGCGAGGCCAAGGTCCGTGACGCGTTGCTGGGCGAGTGCCTGTGGAACGAGGACAAGTTGGCCGAGCTGACGGCACGCATGGAGGCCGGAAATGCTTGAGCGAACCTTCCTCTTCGGCCTGGCGCTGGCAGGCGTCGGCACTGCCCACGTCGAGAGCCTGCGCAGCTGGGTGCTGCGCCTGGCGTTCGCGCACTGCGTGAAGCCGCGCAAGCTCTTCGAGATGCTCCTGGAGCGATTTCCACTGGAGGGTCCGAACATCGACCTCTCCGAGGTGCTCAAGCTGTGGGACGTCCATGGCAGCGGCGGTGTGGCGGCGAAACTGCGGAGCCGCTTTGAG
Organism: Thiobacillaceae bacterium; assembly: GCA_012274165.1. Classification (GTDB taxonomy): domain Bacteria; phylum Pseudomonadota; class Gammaproteobacteria; order Burkholderiales; family Thiobacillaceae; genus Thiobacillus. The sequence goes on along the minus strand of JAAPAA010000301.1, from coordinate 1,552 downwards.
CAGGCTACGGGCGTCGACCTCGGGCCAGCCACTCTCACGTCGTTCAGTTCGCTGCTCGCCGAGCAACATCTGCTGCAGCGAGGCACCGGCCGCTACTGTCCTGAGTGCGTCAAGGAAGACGGTGCCCACGGTAGGCTGCTGTGGGAGGTCGCCTGCGTGAAGGCCTGCCCTGTACACCGAGTGCGGCTCCGAGACGCCTCGGTCTGCGGCGCGCCCAAGCACGAACACCTCAAGCTCAACGCCAGGCCTCGGCTCGTGCCCGTCTGTTCCAGCTGCGGCAGCGTCGCCTTCGCATGTGTCGCAGACGTCCCTGAGGCGGCGACAGAAGACGAGGTCTGGGTGGCCACGCAAGTCGGGCGGCTGCTGGCCTGTGGAAGTGAGACTGCGGCCGCCTGGTCGAGCGAGCACATTTGCTTAGGGCTGCACAAGCTGGTCGAGCGCTGCTACGGGGGCAGCGGGGTGAAAGAGTCGGCTTCAGCAGGACTGTCGAGGTCCTCGGTGTGCACATGGCGGGCTGGCGTCTATCGGCCCAGCCTCGGCGGTCTGGTCCAGTTATGCCACCACGCGCAGGCTGACGTCGTTGCACTGCTTGGCGGGCGTTGCGAATCCGCGCTGGCTCGCGACGCAGTTGACCCGCTGACGTTGCTGAATGGCCGCACTGAGACGGCGGGCGCACCGGCAGCGGCCTTGGAGGCGCGGCACGTCGACGAGTCGCGTGCTCCCGTCGATTTACTGGACCGCTCCTACGTTCGGCGGGCGTGTAACCTCGAGGACCTCAGCAAGGCGCTGCAGGCCGCCATAGCCGAGTCACCCCCACCGAACCTGACGCAGTTCGCTGAACGGGTGGAAACGTCGGCGCGCTACATCAACGACAAGTTGCCCGACTTGGCAAGAGCCCTTGTCAAAGCGAGTACCCGCTATCGCAAGGAAGTCTGCGACGAAAAGTTCGATGGGGCTGCCAGCGCCTACGCCGATGCGGCGCGTTCACTCGTCGCGTCGGGCAAGCCGGTCACGCCGAAGTACCTGCAAAAGGTCAGCGGGCTGGTGGCTTTCAGTCAGAACCCTACTCGGGTGCGAGCAATGGCGTCGGCCATGCAGAAGTTCGGCAGCGGTAGCTGATAAGCCATCACTCGCTGCCGGGTGCGGACCAGCGTTCACGGGCATAAAGAGCGCCGCTGCAGGCGACGTGCCGACACCGGCACACACTGACAGCCGACTCCGGCTCTAGCGGAAGTCCATCGCAACGCAACACGAAAGGCGACCCATTGAGGTCGCCGCTTGCGTTTTCGCCAGCGCAAACAAAAAAGGGTGGGTCTCCGTTCGAGACTCACCCATTTCCGCGTTTGTTCTTCTTAGCGACCCACCGGGGCCCTGTTACATCTGTCCGGCAACAGATGGCCGTTTTGGCCATCAGATGCCGGATTTCACAATAAGTTATTGTTTTTGTTAGATATTTTGTGGTTGCGGGGGCAAGATTTGAACTGGGTTATGAGCCCTCCAATTTTGATGGGGGCCTACAGCAGACCGGGTGCAGATCAGTTGGCTCGGAACG
>JAAPAA010000300.1 GCA_012274165.1 Thiobacillaceae bacterium | reverse complement strand
CGAGGAGGCCGCGCAATACCAGCAAGCGCCCCAGCAAGGCGCGCGTGGGCAGGGTGGACAGCAACGTGGAATCGAGGGTGGACGGCATGGCGGCATTGTAATGCGCGCGCCGCCAGGCACCCCGTGCGCTGCGCCTGGAGCCGGGATTTCCGGGTTCGGAAAGCGATTCCGTCAACGTTCTAGAACTGGACGCTGATGCCGGCATAGATCGAGCGTCCCATACCGGGAACGGCAGTTCCCCAGGCTGGGCGACCCGCGCCTGCGCCCGGCGGCATGGTAACGCCCTGGCCGACGTAGGCCCCGCCGAGCGGGGTGGAGTAGAGCCGGTCGAACACGTTTTCGATGCCGACGTCGAGCCGCACAGTTTTCCACGCATAGCTGCTGCGCAGGTTGAGCAGGCTGTAGCCAGAGGTTTTGACTTCGTTGCGGATCTGCGAAACATCGGTCTTGGCATCGACCAGCAGGACTTCTGCGATATTGATCCAGCCCCCCTGGGTTTGCGTCAGCGACAGCTTCGCGTTCAGCGGCATGGTGTTGTAGAGAGCGTCGTCGGTACCGCGGACGGTTTCGCCGCGGACATAATTCAGCAGGCCGTTTGCGGCGAAGCTGCCGAAGTCCGTGTTCTGGGCCAGCGGGAAATAGCCGGACACATCGATGCCGTAGAGCTGCGCATCCTGGTTGTCGTATTTGAGAAAGACGAACTGGTCGGTTGCGCTGAGGTTCGCATTCGTGCACACCGCCATCATCCCCATCGCACGGGTGTCGCCCGGTCTGCAGCGTCGCGCGTTGATGTAGTCCTGCACGTAGGTGTAGTAGGGCGTGATTTTCAGCCTACGCGCCTGTTCCCCGGCGTCATGCCAGTCGAAGGTCGCGCTCAGGGTGTGGGCGGTTTCGGGCTTGAGGTCGAGGTTGCCGACGTAGCCATTGCCATCCCCGGCCAGGTTGACCATGTTCATCGCCATGCCGCCGGTCGACCAGGCATACCGCTCATACAGGTTGGGTGAACGGGTCTTGCGCGCGTAGCCGAATTCGATGGTCTGCGTCCTGGCCGGCGTGTAGCGGGCGAGCGCGGTCAGATCCCAGTTGTGGTCGGTGAGGCTGCGGTCGCTGGCGTTGAAAGCTGCCGCATCGCCCGCATAGGTGCCGCCGGTGTTGTAGCCCTGCACCGGTCCGGCATTCATGTTGACCGTTTCGTAGCGCAGGCCGAACTGGCTCAGCCATTGCGGGGTCCATTGCGCCTCCCATTCGGCGAATGCCGCATAGCGGTCGCGTTCGCCGCCGTTGATATTCAAGAAAGTGTCTGGGTACATGCCGCCGTTGCCGGATGGCGGCCACCAGTCGTCGAGGCGGTATTGCTGGACTTCCCCGCCCACGCGCACCAGGTCGCGTGCCGACAGTACGATTTCGCCCTTGACGGATGTGCCGGTGTTGTTGCCGTCGGTGAACATCGGCATGCCGGGTGCATTGCCTGTGTACCAGAACGCTTTGTCTTCGAGGAAGTTCATCGCGTGCTCGGTGTGCTCGCGATAGACGCGTGCCTCGAGCTTGCCCCAGTCGTATTGTCCCGTGTAGCCGAGGTTGACCTGGGTGCTGGTGTTGTCGGTCATGTCCATGCGCTGGTTCGGAAACCCTTGATAGGGAATGTGCTGATAACCGAGCTTGAGATCGACCAGATGGTTCTCGTGGCGCAGCGCAAAGCCGAGCGATTGGTTGGTGGACTTGTATTGCGTCGAACCGACCTCGTCGCCATCCAGCCAGTTGGTCGAGGTGTCGCGCGACTGCGTGGTTGCGTTGAATGCTGGCCCGGCCGGTTTGAAGTCTCCACCGGCCGTGTAGTTGTCGGACTGCGCGGTCGAGCCGCTATAGGTCACGCTCAGGTTTTCGCTGGCGGCCGTTGCGGCCAGGTTGGCGCCCATTGCATGGCCGTTGCTGCGATAAAACGTCCCGGCTTCACCTTTGAGCAGGGTGGCTTGCCCGGCGCGGGCGAATTCCGGTTCGGGTGAATCCACTTGTATCGTACCGCCGATACTGTCGCCGCCCGAGCTTACCGGCGCCAGACCGGCGAACACCGTGGCACGGGCCACATTGGTCGGGTCGATGTAGGACAGCGGCGGGTTCATGTGGTTGGCGCAGGCGGAGACCAGATCCATACCGTCGACCTTGATGCGCAGGCGGTCATCGCCCAGGCCATGCAGCACCGGCAAACTGGACACGCCACCGGCGCCATAAAAGCTGATGCCGGGCACGTCCCTGAGCAGGGTGGCGGTGTCGCTGGTGGCGGCACGCAGGGGCAGCACATCGGCTGTATCCAGCGTCATGCTGTCGGGTTCAACGTCCACGGGTTTTGAACCGACCACGACCACGGTCATGAGGGGCGTGTCTGAGACCACGGTCGCCGGATCGCTCTGTGCGGCAGCGTTGTTCCATAGTGCAGACAGGGCGAGCGAGACGGCGAGGGCGAGCGGCTTTTTGCTGAACAGCATGATTATTTTCGGTTGGTTGAAACCCGGCCGAGTGTAGGGAAATCACGGGTGCGCGAGAATGCGGCAAATTGCCGCAAGCAACAGGCCAGGCCAGGCAATGCGCTGCGACAATATGACGCATCGCATTGTGTGCCTCGATTGCTTATCTTTGCCGAATACCCAAATGGAGAAAAATATGAGAATGAACGCTTTGATTTTCAGCGCAGTCGCTGCGCTGGCCGCGCAATCCGCCTGGTCTGCCAACATCCACGTCACTGACGCGTGGGCGCGCGCCACCATGCCGGGACAACCGGTGAGCGGGGCCTACATGAACATTCAGGCGGACGCCGACGCGCGGCTGGTCAGCGTATCCAGCCCGCTGGTGCCGGACGTCGAAGTGCATGAAATGAAAATGGACGGCGACGTGATGCGCATGCGTGAAGTCAAGGCGATCGATTTGCCGAAAGGCAAAACCGTTACGCTCCAGCCCGGCGGCTATCACATCATGCTGATGAACTTGAAGAAGCCGATTGCCGCGGGTGAGATCGTCCCACTGATGCTGGTGATCGAATCAGGTGGCAAGCAGCAGACGGTTGAAGTGAAAGCCGAGGCGCGCGCTGCAGGCGGTGGGATGCAGCATCGCTGAATTGCACGGCCTAAACGGCGCTGCCGATAATCGATCCTTGCGCGCGCAGGTTTTCCAGCAGCGCGCCGCCAGCCTGCACCAGCAACGCGCGGTCGGGGTGGCGGCTTTCGTCGGCGACCTGTTCCAGCGCAGCGCGCCCGCTCAGGTTGCCGGGCTCCAGCAGGGTTAACAGTCGTGCGGTGAACGCGTTGATTTCGCTGAACTGAATCTGATCGGCGGCGTCGCGAAAGACCAGCAAATGCGTTTCGGCTGCTTGAATTTTGCGGCGCGGGGCGATGCGGTGCAGCGGCCAGTCGTAGCGCAGGTTGGCGAGCACCGGATTCAATAGCGGCACGCCGTCGAGCAGATCGCCCGCCGGGTCGAACGCACGATCCGCGCTGCGATTTGACACCGACAACACCAGCTCGATCCATTCGTAATGCGCCAGCGCCAGGGTGAACGGCGGATAGATTGCGGACGGCGTCCATTCGTTTTGCAGGAACTGCATGAACTCGTCCGGTATCTGCCGGAAATAAGGCGTGTGGCTGTGATGCGTGCGGAAAAATGCGCGCACCAGCGCCGACCATTTGCGTACGCCCAGCACCTGCCGCAGGACCGGAAAACACGCCAGCAAAAAGCCTTCGATATTGGTGTAGAGCAGTCCGCTGTAAATCTTCATGCGCCGCGCGCTGACGCCTGCAGGGCGCGGATTCGCCTTGGGGTCGCGGATATGCGCGGTGAACGCGTACTGGTAGCGCTGGAACTCAGGAAGCGGCGGCGACTTGGGCATGCGGAGTGTGGGCTGCTTGCAGGCGTGCAATCTGTTCAACTTCGCGCACCAGGTCGGCCAGCGGCGGAATGTTGAAGTCGCGTTCCAGCAGCGTTGGCGCGACGCCGTGGATGCGGTAGGTGGCGTCGAGCAGCGACCATACCGGCTCGACCACATCGGCGCCGTGGGTGTCGATCAGCAGGTCGGCGGCTTCGTTGTAGTGTCCCGCCATGTGCAGGTAGACGATGCGCTCGGTCGGCAGCGCGCGGATGAATTCGAGCGCGTCGTAGCGGTGGTT
>JAAPAA010000299.1 GCA_012274165.1 Thiobacillaceae bacterium | reverse complement strand
CCCTTGTGGATCTGGCATCCGCAGTGCGAGCACGGTCCAGGCGTGCGCACGTTGACCATCTTGTCCCGCAGCACGCTGTCGCCGGGTTCGCCGAAGTCGCCTTCAAAAGGATCGAAGGCAAGCACGTTGCTTTCAAATTCCGATGCGCTCATGGCGTCTCCTTGGCGGCCCGGTCTGTGATAGCCGCATCCACAGCCTTGGTGAAATGATCTTCCACGCGGCCATCGGTGATGTCGGTGCCTGGGACCGCCTTCAGGTGCGTGACGCTGAACCAAACACCTTGCGTGGTCGAGTAGTGGCCGCCGACGAAGCGCAGCAGTTCGCGCCAGCGCGCGGCATCCAGTGCATCGCCGTGCGCCCAGTCGCTGATGCGATCCTCGAATGACTCCTCACCTGCAGGAGCGCCTGGCGCCGCAGGCAGCGGCATCCAGTGCGTGGGCTTGCCTATGTGCTCCCACTTTCCGTTCAACAAGATGGCGCGCCCCACGTAGCCGAGTGCATTGCAGGCCAGCACGCTCTTGCCTGCTGGAGCCGTCTCAATCGGTTGCCAGTTCATGGTGTGTCCTCAAATTGCATCGGCGCAGTGCTGGAGCGCCTGGGGTTGTTGGGCGAGCGCGGCGCGCAGGGCTTCGGGGGCCAGCGGCGCGGCGGGTGTGAGGCTGGCCACCAGGGCAAGCAGCCGGGCGATCTCGGCCTGCTGCTCGCCGATCAGGTACTCGGCGACGGCCGGGTTCGCCGCGGCGCGGGCGGGGTCAACCTGCATTGCGGGCCTCCTGTTCCAGCGCGGCGGCCACGCCCTCGCTGCAGTGCTCGAGCGCGAAGTCCACCAGCGCGGTGTGCAGCTCGGCGGCGCTGGCCTGGCCCACCATCAGCCGCGAGAACACGCCACGCACGGGCTCGTTGTCGCAGTCCAGGGCGTGCAGCAGCAGCTCGTCGGGCGACCAGCCGCCGCGCGGGCCGGATATGCGGGTCTCAAACCAGTCGGCGGGTTTCGTGAGCCGTAGGCCGGTGCGGATCTCACGATCAGCCTGGACAGCCCAGTAGTCGCTGGCCGCGTCGTCGTCGCTCAGCCGCTGGACATGCGTGTCTGCCGCGAAGGAGACGAAACATGGGGGGCGGGCGTTCATGGCGTGCTCCCGGTGGCCTTGACGATGGCGGCGCGGGCCTTGGCGATTAGCGCGGCAGTGTCATCGCCGCCAAACGTGTTCGCCTCACAGAAGGCCAAAGTCTCCTTTAATGCCGCCATCAGGTCGTCGCGCTGCCCGGCCAGTTGCCGGAACTGCTCGGCGGCAGACGCTGCCGCATTCCAGATCCAGTCGATAGGGCAGTCGCCTTTCAGGTGGTCTGTCCATGGCTCGCACTGTTCGCCCCACTCCGAGGTGTTGTGATACGCCTTTCCGGCCTTGGCCACTGCGTGCAACACCACATCGACGGGGTAGCACTTCGTGATCCCGAAGCTGTAGTAGTAAGCGTCGAACGCGCGATTGTTCTCGTATAGAGAATCGGGCTTTGGGTTGCTCGTCATGAAGCCTCCTTGCGGCCCGCAGGCCAATGAAAAAGGCCCGGAGCGGTGTGCTGCGGTCCGATGAAAAGAGCCGGCGCCATTGCTGGCACGCCTGGGGAGTCAGGGAGGGTTGGAGATAGTCCCCCAGGGCCCGGCTGGAAAGAGAGAGCCGCGTGTTGCGCGCAAATCGCTTGCATCCATCTCCGGTGCGCGCGCGGCTGGAAACCATCACAACTGCAACCGGCAGAGCTGCAGCACTATCCCGAGGGACCCAGTTGCAGATGTGATGGGCCCTGGGCTTGCCAGGGCGGGGGGATCAGTCTTCTTGGCCGCGCCTGTAGGCCTCAGCGCGCTCTTCCGGCGAGAGGTCGAAGAAGTTTTCGACGCCGCCACGGTCTGCGGCATCTCGCATGCGGTCTGCTCGCTCTTCTGGCGGTCTATCCCAAAAGTTCTCGTTGCAGTTCATCTCTCATCTCCTTGGTGTGCCCCGGCTACGAGCCGGGGGAGGGGTTCATTCGGGGACTTTGGCGAACGTCCGCTTTGTCACCGTGACTTGCTCTTCCGTGCAGATCAGGTCGTAGGCGTCCTCCATCCATGGGATAGCGTCGGGTTCGCTGTGCTTGCCGCCGCCGTAGTAGTGCGTCCAGCCGACCCAGGAGCCGTCTGGCATCTGCTTGGCGACTGCCTCGGTCTCGTAGTTGCGCGATCCAGGTGCGCTGAGGCCGGTTTCCTCGCCGGTGCTGCGGAGCTCGCTGCGCGCGTCTTGCAGCATTCCGCCCTCGTCGTGCTCTTCGTAGAGGGCATCCACGTTCTCGGCGGTGATCTCTGCATCAGCGGCCAGGGTGATGTCTTTCCACTTGGCGGCAAGCAGCAGGATTGCGTGCTTCAACTTCTGTTCTGGCGTCATGTCTGCTCCTGTTGAAAAACCAAAGGCGCCGCGAAGGGTCATGGCGCCTTTGGTTCTGCCCCTGTGCGCCAGGGGCGGGCGGTCAGGCGGACGCCTTCGGGGCGATGCTGAACTCCTGGCCATCCAGGTAGTAGTAGGTCTTGTCGTGGCGGTTGTATTCGCACTTCAGTGTGGCAACGTAGACCACATCGCCAACCATGAACTCCTGCTCATAGACATCATTTCCACAGTTGTAGGCGCCTTGGCAGTCATCGAACGCGCGGTTCGCCAGGACATCCTGCAGAGCCTCGGCATCTTCCAAAGATGGGAATACGTTGTTCTCGGCTGCTTGGTCGAACTCGTCGTAGGCCTGCTGTGCAGCCTCCAGGGCCTTCTTGGCGGCGTTGATTTCAGCCTTCAAGGTCTCGCGTGTCTGTGTGCTCATGAGTCACTCCGTGGTGGTTGAAAAAACGAAGCGCACTCGGCTGAATGCGCTTTGGTCTTTCCCCTGAACTGGGTCAGGGGAAGGGGGTGGGTCAGAGCTGCTGCTTTGCCTTGCGCCGCACTTCGGGGTCGGTGTCGAGGCGCTGAGGCTTGCCGATGGCCTGCTGCTGCCGCTCTTTCGGGAACAGCGCATCGAACGCGTCCAGCACGGCCGCCTTGTAGTTGGCGCGCTGGGCCTGCTTTCGCTTGTCGTTGAGCTTGGTGACCGTCATGCGGCCTCCAGCATCTTGGTGAACATGCCCCGGCCATGGTTCTTGCCGCCGCACCGGCATTCGCAAGTGCCGCTGTGTTTGCCATTCAGGCACTTGGCATTGCACTCGTGCAGAGAGGGCCGAGCCTTGTATTCGATGCGGCGCGTGACCGGCATCAGGGCGCCGGACTGCGACCAACCAACCCACATCTGATATCCGTCGTAGCGGAAGCCCTTCACGCCGGGCCAGCGGGCGGCGAATTCCTTGTTTGGCATGCCGGTGATGGCGGACAGCTTTTCAGCTTCGCCCGTGATGTCGCTGAAGTAGTGGAATGCCATGTCTGTGCTCCTTGTGAACAAACCTCAGCCCTGCGCGCAAGACTGAGGTTTGATCCCTGTTGACGTACAAGGTGGACGGCTGGCATCTCCCCGAACTCCAGCGGCCTCAGATTCGAGGACGTTGGCGGGCTCCAGCACGCGTTTTTGATCTAGCCCCAGCTGGGCCCGGCTCGCGAGTGTTGGTTCTCGCGCCACCTGTCTTTTGCTTCTGCCGACAGATCACAGGGGCAGGGCCTTGCGGCCTGTTCATCCTTCCTTGAGAGCTACAGAGAGATGCGGGCTGGTACTGAACTCCAGCATGACCAACTAGCCGTTTAGGGCCGCTTACCAGTCGGTCGGCATCATGCAGAACGAGGGTGCACCACCTGCATGGCCCAACTTATGTTCCCGCGCATCAGCCTGCGCATTCCGCATCTCTCTGTAGCCCTCGGTTTTTAAAGATCCGTCGGCGCAGGCTCTATCGCCTCCCACCCTCCGCAGCCGCCCTGGGGCGTTTGTTGCTGCGATGGGTTTAATGTGCCACATGGCACGGAGCATTGCAAGAACTTTTTGAAAAATATTCTGGCGACGTGGATGTTGCCATGCGCGCAACGTTGCACTACCATCGACTCATGAATACTATCGACATACGCGCCCACCTGGGTGGCATAAACGTCACGGAGTTCTCTCAGCGCCACAAGCTGGCACTGAGGACTCTGATGCGCATCAAAGCTGGCGGTAAGCCCGCATCAGCAACTGCAAAAGTCGTGGCTGACGCGATCAGAAAAGATATGCGGCGCACACGTGCTAAGCAGGCCGTTAGCCCTGGACTGTGATGCCGCTCTCGGCTAAAATCATCTCAGCACGGCCTGGCGGCTGTGCGCTTGCCCTGGCGGGCGAGTTTCCGTCACAAATATGCCTTGTAGGGCGTCCCGCGCTGAATTTGTGCAGCGACCGCCAGATGGTCTTACGGCCATGGGGCGTCCTACAAGGCATGGACTAAAAATGCAATCTAGACCCAGGTCTCAAGACCATCAATCCAACGCCTTCGCCATCCCGGCGCGCTCTGTCGCTCGTGGATTCCGGTTCCAGAGGGCTTGCGAGAAATCCCAAGATCAACGCATCGTCGTAGCCAGCGGGAAAGTCAGCCAAGCTGATGTTGACCGCCGCTCTGCTATGCGCCTTGCGCGCATTTGAGGAGACGGCCATCAACTACTACCCATTCCACATCGGCGACTACATCGCCCATACAGCGCACCTCGATCCCATCGAGGACTGCGCATATCGCCGTCTGCTCGACGCCTACTACCTCAACGAAGGGCCGCTCCCCGCCGACGCTGCTGATGTCGCGCGCAAGATCCGCATGAAGGCCAATGCAGCGGACGTTGAGCGAGTGCTGAACGAGTTCTTCACCCTGACGGATGACGGATGGCTGCACGCTCGTTGCAACGACGAGATCTCCAAGATGAAGGAGAAGCAGTCGAAGGCAAAAGCGTCCGCTGAAGCATCGGTGCGCGCCCGTCAAGCGAAGGCTGGAGCGAACGTTTCCGAGAAGAAGAGCGACGAAGAAGCGAACGGCGAACGAACGCTCAACGAACGCTCAACGGATGCTGAGCTACCAACACCAACACCAACACCAACACCAAATAAAGAAGAATCTGACGATTCTTCGTCGCCTTCGGCTCCTGCCAAGCCTGCCCGTGGCTCCGGCAAGCGATCCGCAGTGTCGTCCATCGACGGTGTGCCGGCCAGCCTCTTCGCGGAATGGCTGCAGGTCCGCAGGGCAAAGAAGGCTGGGCCGGTGAGCCAGACCGTGGTTGACGCGCTGCAGCGCGAGGCCGGCGCGGCGGGCATCACTGTCGAGCAGGCAGTTCGCACCTGCGTTGAGCGCGGATGGCAGGGCTTCAATGCCGAATGGCTCAGGAAGGCCCCTATTGGCCCCGCCATGCGTTCGTTTGACCCTGGTGCACCCGTAGAGACCTTCGCACAGCGCGCGGCCCGCCAGCGCGTCGAGGAGGTCTCGCCGATGGCTGCGAGAAAAGCTCCTGGCGCAGGGTTTGAGGCCGCCCAGCGATTCATGAACGGCGGCGACGTGATCGACGTGACGCCGCGAGCCCAGCCGCAGCTGGAGATCGACGGAGGCTCGTATGGCCGTTGAGACCTTCACCGATGTGATCGAGGCCATCTTCACCAAGATGCAGGTCCGCTATGGAGCGACGTGGCTGCGCCAGTGGGAAGGCGTGGACATGAACCTGGTGAAGAGCGACTGGGGCAACGAGCTTTCCGGCTTCGCGCGCAACTTGGAGCCGCTGCGCTACGCCCTGCGCAACCTGCCCGACCGCTGCCCGAACGTGAGCCAGTTCCGTGCCATTGCCAACTGCTGCCCGCTGCCCGAGTTCAAGCAGTTGGAGGCGCCCCGGGCCAGCGAGAAGGTGGTGGCTGAGCAGATCGCCAAGCAGACCGACCTGAAGGCCGCGATGGCGCCGCGCCACGACCCGAAGGAATGGGCTAGGTCGAAGCTGAAGCGCGCGGAGGCGGGTGAGCGCATCAGGCCAATCGTGTTGCTGTTCGCACGCCAGGCGCTGGGCATGGAGGGCAAGCAGAAATGGCAATGACCCTCATCCAGCACCTGCGCGGCGGCGCGGTCCTGCGCTACCGCCAAGGCTTCGGCTTCTACGTGGTCAAGGACGGCAAATACACCAATGTGACCCAGGCCGAGGGCGAGAGCGCCATCCGCGCCGGCCGCGTTCGCCCCGAGAGCAAAGAGGCCGACAAGTTCGGTGTCTTCCACTTCGCATTGACCAACAAGGAGACGGCATGAACGCACTGCAAAACATCGCGCCCGCGCTGACCATGAGCAGCCGGGAGATCGCTGAACTGGCGAATGAATTCGCGAAGACGAAAGTCCGGCGTATGGCAGAGAAGGGCTTCGTTTACTACGTGGCGCTATCCAGCGGGCTGCTCAAAGTCGGGCACAGCAAGCGCGACCCCAGGACCCGGATCCTTTCCCACGCAAATACCGCGCGTGTCGCCATGGCCGAAGTCAAGGAATCGCGTGTATTCGAGGTTTATGGGCCAAGTGTCCTTGAGGCATTCCTCATCGCTGAACTGTCCAAGTCCTGCAAATCAGTGACGCGTGAATGGTTCTCTGGAGCGACCCCGGAGCAGGTTGAAGCGATTTTGAGCGCCTGGCAGTTCGATGAGGGTCATGAACTGGTGCGTAAAGGTCGCGAAGTCCTTGCAAAGGCTTCTGCATCCATGGATGAGAGGTTCGCATCGCTTGTCGGCCCGGAGAGAGGTAGGCATGGGCACGTGTGGTCTGAATGCCGCTCCTTCGCTTCTGCGTTGGCAAAGCGGGCTGCTCATGACGTGCCCGAGTTCTACACCAAGTTCATGGATGGGGCAGCAATTACGAGATTGGAGTTGGTGGCTTGGATTACCGCCTACGAGTCGTCTGCAGATTCCTGGATTGATCTGGCGCTTGTTGCAGAGGAGTCTCCCGGCGATTTTGTCGCCATTTGCGAGCGAACCGTAAGCGAAATGCTGTTGGGCCTGTCGCCCAGCCAGGAGGCCCCATGACCACCTGCATCACCTGCCAGCACTGGCAGCCCAAGAAAACAGACCCAGGGATGCGCCGGCTCGGCTTTGCGCAATGCATGAAGCGCGCCAAGGGCCACACGTACAGCGCCGCGGCGCCGGCCTGTGACCAGCACAAGGCAGTAACTCAAGAGCAGGCCCAGAAGCGGGCCGAGTGGATCAACAAAGGAGTGGGGCAATGAGCAAGACAAAGACACAGAGCGAGGCGCTGGAACTTGCGGAGTTCTTCGGAAGCATGAAGAAATCCAGCCATCGCTGGTATGACGGCGTGCCAGTTCACGAGAAGGCAGCCGCCGAGCTGCGCCGCCTGGACGCAGAGAACAAGGCCCTGCGCGGCTTGGCAGCCACCTGCTACGCCGGCCTGGGCGCGGAATGCAACCTGCCCGAGAACTGGCTGGATGCGCTGAATGCTGCCGCCAATGGCGAGGCATTTGACACCGAGGGCCTGCTGCCGTTCACGGCCGGCACTGTGGCTGCGCGCGATGCGGCTTTCGAGGCCGTGCGCCAGCGCCTGTGCAAGGTTCCGCGATGGTCATTCCACCTCGACTCTAGGGGAAACATCCGTCGCGTGGATGACGCCAGCGGCAACTGGATCGAGTTCTCGGCCGCGCATCAACTATTCGACCCCGTTGCTGTGGACGCCGCTCTCGCCGCCCAGGCCGCAGCCAAGACAGGAGACGCAGCATGACCGAGCGCGAAATGCTGGAGGCGGCGGCTCGGGCCAGGGGCATGCACGTCCTGGCCGAAGGCGAGCCGTGGCCATCCGAGTGCGAGGGATGGTTTTTCAAGGAAGTGGATGGTCGGGCCTATCTGTGGAATCTCGACGGTCCGGCGAGGCCGTGGAACCCTAGGCACTGCGGCGAGCAGGCGATGGATCTGGCTGCTGCCCTGCGCATCAGCGTGGAGCACAACCACCCGGCAGACAACCACCCATGGGTCAGTGCATCGGTTGATGGATACACGCCAACGCCAGAACGTGCCTGCTTTGGCTTCATGGAAGACGTGCCCGACGAATCCCAGCGCGCGGACCGCATGCGCCTGGCCATCCTGCGCTGTGCTGCGGCTCAAGCGCTCGCCATGGGCGCGGAAACGGCTGAAAACGGGTCGAAAACGGCTGGGAATGGCGTGGATGCTGGGTTTCACCGTGGGCGCGGAGTTGCGCCGAAGGAGCAAGCATGAAGCCCCGCATGCGCAAAGAGCGCGGCGTCTGGCTGTGCTTCTCTCCGGTCTACCAGGGCTTCCTCCTGGCCGGCCGGGTCTACGGCTTCGGCCTGACACCCCAAGCCGCCTACGAGTCGTGGGCGGGGAAGGGGGCGCAGGCATGAAAAACCGCTACAGGATCGTCCGAGACGCATACCTTGGATATGAGGCTCAGGTGAGCTATTGGTGGCTGCCATTCTTCTGGTTCCAGATGGGCTTCGCGAACACCCATTCTTCTGTCGGAGAGGCAGAGCGGTACATCAGGAGAATGAGGCGGGAAGTCGTCAAGGAGGTGCGCCATGACTGACCGCCTCACCCTGAGCCTGTGGGAAGAGGGCCAAGCCCACAAGGCCATCAGCTTCCTCTGGAAGAACGCCAAGGAGGCCGTGCGCGATGGCAAGCGCATGGTTGCGGAACTGAGGCCAGAGAAGCGCAGCGATGCGCAGAACCGCCGCCTGTGGTCGATGCTCGCCGACATCAGCGCCCAGGTGAACTGGCACGGCCACAAGCTGACCAGCGAGGAATGGAAGGACGTGTTCAGCGCCGCGCTCAAGCGCACGAAGGTCGTGCCAGGTCTGGATGGCGGATTCGTCGTCTGCGGCCAGTCCACAAGCCGCATGACCAAGGCTGAGATGTGCGAGCTGCAGACGCTGATGGAGTCCTTCGGCGCGCAACAGAACGTGCAGTTCAAGGCGTGGGAGGGCGAGCAGTGATCAAAACATGCTTCTTCCGCTGGGGGTTCTGGGTGCGCATCTTCGGCTATGGCTTATACGTGAAGCCATCGAGGGGATGCGAGCCGCTTTTCTCGGAGCGCTATGGATTCAGGAAGGCATGGTACTTCGCTGGCCTGCGCTGGGAGATTCTCAAGCCATGATGCGCCGCACACGCTGCCCCCACTGCAAGGGCAAGCTGGAGCCGGGCCAGCACATCCACCCGGCCTGCATCGACGCTTACTCAGAGGCCGAGGGCGCCAAGGCAGAGCGCAAGCGCCAGAAGCAGGTGAGGGCCGCTACCAGAGTAGAGAAGGCTGAAACGCGCCGGCGCAAAGAGGCCATCAAGACCATTCCTGATCTGATCAAGGAGGCTCAAGTTGCATTCAACTCATTCATCAGGGAGCGAGACCGTGCGAGGCCTTGTATTTGCTGCGGCCTACCTTTGGGAGCAGGAGAAGTGGGTGGCGCGTTCGACTGCGGCCATTACCGCTCCACGGGAAGTGCGTCCCATCTCCGATTTGACGAGAGGAATGCTCATGCCCAGCGCAAGGTTTGCAACCGCTGGGGTGCTGGCCGTGCTGTTGACTACCGCATTGGCCTTGTGGCCCGCATTGGGCTGGAGGCTGTGGAAGCACTTGAGTCTGATAACCAGCCGCGCAAATGGACCAGAGAAGAGTTGATCTCTATCCGCGACCACTACCGAGCACTGAACAAGCAAGCAAAGAAGGAGCCCACATGCTGATGAAAGCCTACGTCGACTACAACCTGATCAAAGCCGAGCACGAGGAAATCCACCTGAGGCTGCAGAACTGGGCACGGTGGGCTCGCAACGGGAACAGCGCCTACTCGCATCCCATGTGGCGGTTTTTCAAGGAAAAGGACGCCAGCGAGTCTGTCCCGCTGGATCACATCCCGGTCAACAGCTTGGACGCACACACGCTGGAAAAGCTAGTAGTCGACCTGCCCGAGAAGAACCGCCACGCGGTCCGATGGTGGTACGTCTACGCCAACAACCCAAAGAAGGCGGCAAAGCTCCTGGGAGTCACGATGGATGCGCTCTGCGAACTGGTGCATGACGCCAGAACGATGCTGAAGAATCGCGCAAAGCCTGTTGCAATCCGCAAATGATTCTGGTAACGTGGCAGCCATCGTTAGCAACAGCACTAGAACGTCCCGGTTTGCGCCGGGATGGGTGCGAGCAACATCAAAGCCCTGACCAGAAATGGCCGGGGCTTTTTCATTTCCGCAGGGCGGCACTAACCCCTCAACTGCCCCTCCTTCGAGTGCTTAGCCCTGCACCCAACAAAGACCACCATGGCCCTGACCATCAAGCAGGAGGCCTTTGCCCTTGCCTACGTGGAAACGGGCAACGCCTCTGAAGCGTACCGGCGCTCCTACAACGCCGAGAACATGAAGCCAGCAGTGATTGCGGTGAAGGCCAGTGAGTTACTGGCAAACGGTAATGTCGCGGTAAGGGTGGCTGCGCTCCAGGCTTCGCATGTTGAACGCCACGAAATCACGGTGAGTGACTTGATCCGCGAGCTTGAAGAGGCCCGAGTTGCGGCAAGCACTTCTGAGAAGCCTCAGGCTGCTGCGATGGTGGCCGCAACGATGGGCAAGGCAAAGCTGCTGGGCCTGATCACTGACCGGCAGGAGTTGTCCGGCAAGGATGGCGGCCCAGTCGAGACCGTTACGAGAGTAGAGCTAGTTCCCCTGAAATGACCACTGCGCAGATTGCCATCCCTGAGAAGCTGATTGAGCTGTTCTCGGGGGAGGCGGACGTGCGCGCGTGCTATGGCGGTCGAGGGTCTGGCAAGACACGCAGCTTCGCCAAGATGGCCGCGGTCAAGGGATACCAGTACGGCAAGGCTGGTGTCACCGGCATCTTGCTGTGTGCTCGGCAGTTCATGAACTCGCTTGAGGATAGCTCTCTGGAAGAGTGCAAGCGCGCGATAGAGGATGAGCCCTGGCTTGCTGCCTACTACGACGTTGGTGACAAGTACATCAAGAGCCGTGATGGGCGGATCACATTCGCCTTTGCTGGACTGGACCGCAACATCGCGTCGATCAAGTCCAAGGGCCGTTTGCTGTTGTGCTGGGTGGATGAAGCCGAGCCAGTGACGGATGAGGCCTGGACAACGTTGATCCCCACGCTGCGGGAAGAAGGCACGGACTGGAATGCCGAGCTATGGGTGACGTGGAATCCGAAGCGCAAGAGTGCGCCGGTCGAGAAGCGGTTCAAAGGCTCGAGCGATCCGCGCATGAAGTACGTGCGCTGCAACTGGAAGGACAACCCGAAGTTTCCTGCGCTGCTTGAGCGTGTGCGGCTGCGTGACCTGGCTGAGCGACCTGAGCAGTACGCGCACATCTGGGAAGGCGACTACGCCACGGTAATCGAGGGCGCGTACTTCGCCTCGCACATCGTCAAGGCACGGCAGGACAACAGGATTGGGCGTGTACCGGCTGACCCGCTGATGACGCTGCGAGCATTCGTGGATATTGGCGGCACAGGCGCAAGGGCTGATGCCTTCGCGATGTGGATAGCCCAGTTCGTCGGCAAAGAGATTCGAGTGCTCGACTACTACGAGCAAGTGGGCCAGCCGCTGTCATCGCATCTGAACTGGATGCGTGAGCACGGCTACGACAAAGCTCAGATCTGGCTGCCGCACGATGGCGCCACGCAAGACAAGGTGCATGACGTGTCATACGAGTCCGCGCTACGCCAGGCGGGCTACACGGTCACGGTAGTGCCGAACCAAGGCAAGGGCGCAGCCAAGGCCCGCATTGAGGCTGGCAGGCGCCTGTTCGGGTCGATGTGGTTCAACGAGGCCACGACCCAGCCCGGGCTTGAGGCACTGGGCTGGTATCACGAAAAGCGAGACGAGCAGCGCGGCATCGGCCTAGGCCCTGAGCACGACTGGTCGAGCCACGGCGCCGATGCATTCGGGCTGATGTGCGTAGCCTATGAAGAGCCTCAGGCGCAACGCAAGGCAACGCCGCAAGTAATTTCTTGGATGGGATGACATGAGCGACAAAGATGAACTCACTGATGCGCTTGAGGAGTTCCGGCTGTCTGAAGACGCCGAAGCTACCAACCGCAAGCAGTGGATCGATGACGTCAAGTTCTCCCGCCTGGGGGAGCAATGGCCGGATGGCGTGAAGCGTCAGCGAGAGCTGGATGGGCGACCGTGCCTGACAATCAATCGCCTTCCCGCGATGACCCGCCAGGTGTTGAATGACGCACGCCAAAACAAGCCTGCGATCAAGGTCCACCCAGTGGACTCGGGCGCGACACGCGAGACAGCAGAGATCTTCAATGGTCTGATCCGCAACATCGAGTACACGTCCAACGCCGACATCGCCTACGACACAGCGCTGGACAATGCCGTGACTGGCGGGTTTGGCTATTTCCGCATCACCACTGACTACGCTTGCGACGACCAGTTCGACCAAGACATCTTCATTGAGCGCATCGTCAATCCCTTGACGGTCTACGGTGACGAGAACAGCAACTGCGCTGACTCCAGCGACTGGAACAAGTCGTTCATCACAGAGTTGTTCACAGCCGAAGCGTTCAAGAAGCGCTGGAAGGGCGCGGATAAGGTCAACTGGGAAACTGACTATCAAGACCTCCCCAATGGCTGGCGAGACAACGAGCTTGTCCGGGTGGCTGAGTACTGGACGCGCAAGGAGGTCCCCGCGACGCTCCTGAAGCTCTCTGATGGCATGGTTCTCTACGAGCCAGAGTATCTGAAGATCAAGGACCTGTGCGATGCGCAGGGCTTGCAGATCGTGGAGACGCGGCCAACAAAAACATATAAGGTCACGCAGCGCATCATGAGCGGCGCCGAGATCCTGGAGACGAACGATTGGGCGGGAAAGTACATCCCGATCATTCCGGTGTACGGCGACGAGGTCATTGTTGAAGGGCGTCGCCACTTCATCAGCCTGACGCGCTGGGCCAAAGACCCGCAGCAGATGTTCAACTACTGGCGCACAGCTTCGACCGAGCTGGTTGCACTGGCGCCAAAGACTCCATTCATCGGGCCGAAGGGGGCCTTCAATAGCGACCAAGCGAAGTGGGCCACTGCGAACGTGGTGTCGCACCCATACATTGAATTCGATGGTGCTCAGCCGCCGCAACGCCAGCCATTTGCTGGCCCGCCTGCTGGAGCGCTGCAAGAGGCTCTGAACGCCTCGGACGACATGAAGGCCGTGATGGGCATCTACGACGCTGCTCTGGGTGCGCGGAGCAATGAGACATCGGGCCGAGCCATCCTGCAGCGTCAGCGCGAGTCGGACACTGCGACGTTCAACTACATCGACAACTTGGCCCGTGCCATTCGTCACGCTGGCCGTGTGCTGGTGGACTTGATCCCAAAGGTGTACAGCGCGCCACGCATGATCCGTGTGATCTATGAGGATGGCACGAACGAGTCAGTGCCGATCAACCAGCCGTTCACCCCTGACCCAGCCAAGAGTCAACAAAGCAAGGTGTATGAGGCTGGGAAAGAGCAGGAGACGGTTCAGGGGCTGACCAAGGTGTTTGACGTCACTGCTGGCAAATACGATGTGACCTGTGAAGTTGGTCCTTCGTACAGCACGAAGCGCGAGGAAGCCGCCGCCCAAATGATGGAGCTTGGCAAGATGTTCCCGCCGATGATGCAGGTGGCTGGGGATCTATTGGTCAAGAACCTCGATTGGCCAGGTGCTGATGACATCGCGGCGCGCATGAAGATGATGCTGCCGCCTCAGCTGCAGGGTCAGAACCCACAGGTCCAGCAAATGCAGCAGCAGATGCAGCAAATGGACCAGATGGCCAAGCAGGCTGTCGGCCAGTTGCAGCAACAGATCCAGCAGCTGACACAGCAACTTGAGCAGGAGAAGAGCAAGGATGCGCAAGCCATGCTGAACGCTCAGATTGATGCCAAGAAGCTGGAGATCGATGAGTACAACGCAGTCACAAACCGACTGAAGCTCACGCAGCCTGCGATGAGCCCGCAGGATATACAGATGCTGGTCATGGAGACCGTCAGGCAGGCGATGGAGCCACCTGAACACAGCGAAGAACAACAGCCGCCTCAGGGCGGTTTTTTAATGCCTGGTGAACAGCCCCCACCAGCCATGCCGTAAGGCCTGATTGGGGCAGCGCATCGTTGAGAAACGACCGCAGGAGCAGTAATGGAACAGGAACAACCCTCCGGGGATTCCCTGGCGCAAGAACAGGACGTAGGCGCCGCGTCAAACGGGCAGCAAGATCAGGAACTTGAAGCGGAAGGCCTCGAAAACGAGCAACCGGACGCGGAAGAGGATGAACTTGAAGAGGACCTAGACGGCCTCAAGGTCCGTGGCAAGAAGGGCGACATTGAACGCCTCAAGGCCGAGCGCCTCATGCAAGCGGACTACACCCGCAAAACGCAAGAGGTAGCGGCCCAGCGCAAGGCAATTGAAGCCGAGCGCGAGCGCACAGAGCAAGTGCGCCAATTTGACCAACAGAACTTGGACATCGTGGCGGACATCCGCTCGATTGATCGGGAGTTCGCGCAACTGCAGCAGATCAACCTGCAGCAGCTCCACGAACAGGACCCGCTTCAGGTGCAGAAGGTCATGTTGCGAATGCAGCAGCTGCAATCCATTCGTGGACAGGCTGCAGGAGCACTCGCGCAACGACAGCAACAGTTCAGCCAGTGGCAACAGCAAGAAGCTGCACGGTCACTGGATGAAGGAAAGGCCGTCCTGCAGCGCGAAATCCCTGGCTGGGGCCCGGATCTCGCCGCAAAGCTGGTCGAGTACGGAAAGAGTCGTGGTTACTCCGAGTCGCAACTGGCGAACGTGACCACGCCGAATTTCGTGATCGACCTGTTCCGCTCGTACCAGTTCGACACAGCCAGGAAGCAGGCCACACAGCGCAAAGCTCCGGTCCAGGAAAAGCCAGTCACTCGCGTGAACTCGACGAGCAAGACACGCGGATCGATGGACCCCGACAGCATGTCTGTCGAGGAGTGGACCAAGTGGCGGAACTCGCAAGTCAGGGCGCGCCGATAAGGCCGCTTTTCTTCATTCCTAACGCCGAGAGGCGCCGGAGATACAGATGGCAAACAGCATTCTTACCCCCACCGCAGTGACCCGTGAGGCGCTGCGTATCCTGCACCAGAAGCTCAACTTCGTGGGCAACATCAACCGCACCTACGACGACTCGTTCGCCAAGACGGGTGCCAAGATCGGCGACTCGCTGAAGATCCGGCTGCCGAACGAATACGTCGTTCGTACTGGTCCTACCCTGTCGGCGCAGGACACCACTGAAATCAGCACAACGCTGCAGGTTGCCACCCAGAAGGGTGTCGATCTGAACTTCACCTCGGTGGACCTGACCCTGAGCCTGGACGACTTCTCGAAGCGTGTGCTCGACCCCGCAATGGCCGTGCTGGCTGCGAACATCGAGGCGGATGCGCTGTCGATGATGGCTGACGTGTACAACAACGTGAAC
Organism: Thiobacillaceae bacterium; assembly: GCA_012274165.1. Lineage (GTDB taxonomy): Bacteria > Pseudomonadota > Gammaproteobacteria > Burkholderiales > Thiobacillaceae > Thiobacillus. The sequence goes on along the minus strand of JAAPAA010000299.1, from coordinate 17,702 downwards.
AACATCGGCAGTGCGGCCAATTTCCGCGCTCTGATGAACTCGCGGAAGGTGCTGAACGACAGCCTGGCGCCCATGGACAGCAACCGCAGTGTGCTGCTGAACACGCAGGATAACGTCGATCTGGTGGATGCTCTCAAGGGCCTGTTCCAGGACTCCACGGCGATCAAGGAGCAATACCGCGAGGGCTCGATGGGCCGCACTGGTGGCTACGACTTCTACGAGAACACGCTGATCCAGAACAGCCTGACCGGCACAGCCGCCGCGGCCACCGGCTACACGGTCAACGGCGCTGTGACGGCCAACGGCTCCACCCAGGTGGTGCTGGCTACTGGTTCGACCACGTTCAAGAAGGGCGACATCATCACGTTCGTCGGTGCGAACCGTGTGCATCCTGAGTCGAAGGTTGACACCGGCACGCTGCAGCAGTTCGTGGTCACGGCGGACTATGCAGGCGGCGCAGGCACCATCAACATCAGCCCGGCCATCTACACCTCTGGCGGCCGTCAGAACGTGGTGGCTGCTGGCATCGCCAACGGCGTGGCCGTGGCCAAGGTGGGCGGCGCATCAGCGCTTTACAAGCCTTCTCTGGCGTTCCACAAGGACGCGTTCGCTTTTGCGACCGCTGACCTGGTAATGCCGCAGGGCGTGGACTTCGCGTCTCGTCAAGTCATGGACGGCATCTCGATGCGCATCGTCCGACAGTACGACATCAACAACGACAAGTTCCCTTGCCGCCTCGATGTGCTGTACGGCTACAAGACCATCCGTGCGCAGCTGGCCTGCCGGATCCTGAGCAACTGACCATGAGGCCCCGCTTCGGCGGGTCTTCTTCGTGGAGGAAGCATGTTCCAAGAATTCCCCAAAGGTCTATGCAAGGGCGGTGTCGAGGGCGAGTGGCGCATCGTCCTGAATGACGATGAAGAGGCTGACGCTCGCACAGCAGGGTTTTCTGCGCTTGGCGAAGACGTGCAAGAGCCGAAGAAGCGTGGCCGCCCCAGGAAGGCCGAGCAATGAGCATCGCGACATACAGCGAGTTGCAGTCGGCTGTCGCTGCATGGCTCAAGCGATCTGATCTGGCAGCCCGTGTCCCTGACTTCATCAGCTTGGCTGAGACCCGCATCAAGAGCCTGGTGGACATCATCAACCTTGAAGTGACCGTCCCTCTGGCAACCACGCCAAACAGCGACATCGTCCCTCTGCCGGCAGACTTCAAGAGTCCTATCAAGCTCTGGCTCGCTGACATCAACCCGATTGAGGCACTGGACCAGTTCCTGCCGGAATCACTTCCATACAACAACGTCCCGAACCGGCCGCTGTATTGGGCTGTGGATGGTCCAAACATAAGGTTCCATTGCCCGGCAAACCAAATCTATCCAATCCAGTTCCGCTATCACCAGCTGTTTGATCTGTCGGACGGCAACCCCACCAACACCATCCTCACGAACTACCCGGATGTGTATCTGTTCGGCGCGCTTTGCGAGGCTGGCGACTTCATGTTCGATGACCAAAACGTTGTGAAGTGGGACGCCAAGTTCCGAGACGCAATCCAGCGCTGCAGCAATCAAGAGGCGAGCAACAACAAGCTTGTTCCGCTGGCCACCGAATTCGGCCAGATCCAAAAGCGCCGCTTCAACATCTTCAGGGGGTACTGATGTCTGTAGAAACCGCCCTCTATCCTTCGCAGTTGAACACTGCGTGGCCCCTGGCCTCCGACATGGTGTCGGAAGGGGATGACCACATCCGTGTGACCAAGACGGTCATCAAGACAACGCTCCCCAACGTGGCTGGCGCAATCAATGCCACAGACGTGCAGATCAACTATCTGGTCGGCGTTAACGGGCCAATCCAAAGCCAGATCGACAGCAAAGGCTCGATCACTGGACAAAACTGGAGTGGCCCCCATGTCTTCGGCGTTTCCGTTGCTGTCCCGACGCTAGCCCAGGCTACCAGCACCACAGGAGCGGCATCGACGGCGTTTGTGCAAAACGAGTGGGCCACGCGTCTGCCGAACTACACAGGCCCGATCACTGCGTCCACAACTGAGCTGAACCGCATGGTTGGCGTTACCTCTGGTGTTCAGGCTCAGATCAACGCCAAGGGAGCCATTGGCGGCCAAGTGTGGACCGGGACTCATGCCTTCCCGAACACGACAACAATCGGCCCGCTGACGCCAACGATTCAGGGCTACCTTGCAACGGCGACGAGCGACATTCAGGCCCAGATCAATGCCAAGGCTTCCAAGTCTGGCGAAATCTACACGGGTACGCACAACTTCACAGGGGCGACCGTCAACGTTGCGACAGCTGCAACAGGTTCAGCCGGAAGCGCTGCAGCAAGCCTAGATTTCGTGAACGCTACAGCCTTGTCCTCGGCTCTCCCCGGCCAGGCCGGCAACGCTGGCAAGGTCATCACGACGAACGGCACGAATGCGTCATGGTCCAACGTGCTGACTTCGTATCTGTCGGGTCCTGCGGGGGCCACAGGGGAACAGTTTCCGCAAGCGCAGGAAGTAGTCCCGCGTGCGGTGGCTTATTACAGCACTGCGACGCCCATGTCTGCATCCCCGCAAGGGACCGTTGGCTTCTTTGAGTCCACTACCGGGGGCGGCACGGATTGGCCTATGCAAGGTAGCTTGACCGTGCATGGGTGGATAGTGGAGACGTGGGATCGAGGTGGAGTCCGTACTGTGCAGACTGCGACGTTCGCCATGGCGTCGGGGTCTCTTGCTCAGGGCACACAATTCCGTAGATACCAAGTTGACGGTGTGTGGCATCCGTGGGCAAGAGCCGTTTCGGATCTTGATTTTCGTGAAAAAGTCTATGCAACAAACACCGGAGTTGGACCAGGTGATGCGAAGGTTTACTACCTTGACCCATCAAAGGGCTCAATTCATCAGCTGACAGTGCAGTACAACACGTACTTTACGGGAGCTCTTCGTGGTCTGGGTGATCAGATAACACTGCGTTTGAAATTCTCGGGAGGGGCGTGGCCCATAAGTTTCAACACTAATTTCAGGTTTCCTGCAGGCGCCGGATTTCCAACATACGCATCTGAACAAACACTTACGATGACCTTCTTCAACACCGAAGGTTCGTACATAGACGGATTTATTGCAGGAGTGCACAACCCATGACAGCGCGCTGGATAATGGCTTCTGGTGGGCAAGGTGTAATACTTAACTTTTCAGGGTTAAGCATTAATCCCGATCTTCTAGCACTTGCTAGGGCTCAGGGATGGCTAGGCTACGGGAAAATAACAATTAACGTCCTCTCCGGTGGAGATGTCGGCGCTCTAGTGATTCCTAATGATTTCCCGGACGAATCTGTCATTATCATAAATAATGGAAGAATTGGTGGATACGGCGGTAGTCGAAACTCCCGTGGAGGTACGGGCATATACACGCGCCGCAAGATCACGGTCACGAATAACGGCACCATATTCGGTGGTGGCGGCGGCGGTGGTGACGGCGGTGATGTGCAAATTTGCGCATACTCTGCGTGTAGTAACGGCTCGGGCGGATCAGGTGGGGCTGGGGGTGGGTATGTATATAACGGGACAGCTTACGAATATCGAGCGTCAGGAGGCTCTGGCAGCCAGGGAACTACTGGATCTATATCAGGCGTCAACTCTGCGACTGGTGGTCGTGGCGGCAATGGAGGCGCAGTCGGCGCGGCTGGAGTTTCTGGAGATACTGGCACAGCTAGTGGCACTGCTGAGCCTTCTGGCCCATCAAATCCCAGCTACTCTACGCCGTCATCTGGTGGGCCTGCAGGCTATTACGTTGACGGAAATTCATATGTAACTTGGCTGGTCACAGGTACTCGGCTCGGTGATGTGATTTAAGGTGCGAATATGTACTTGAATAAAGAAACTGGTGAATATCCGCTGAATATTTCTCAGATACAGGAAAGGCATCCATTGACGATGATGGCTCACAACCTGGAGTGCTATGCGCTCGTAGAGCCATCGGACATGCCTGCACACAACGCTGACACGCACAAGCCTGTCGAGATCGAGCCTGTCGAGATCGATGACGTGTGGCGGCAGCAGTGGTCCGTTGTGCCGTTGTCCGCTGAGGAGTTGCAGGCCGTGGCCGCTGCCAAGGCTCGGTCAGAGCAAGAAGCCAGGGACGCAGCGCGTGTGCGTGTCACAAAACGCCAAGCCCTGCTTGCGTTGTTTGACCTCAAAGGAATCAAGGAAGACGCGATCCTGGCCGCTATCGATGCTATCCCTGATCACGACGCCAGATACCGCGCACTTGTGGATTGGCGCGCTGAATCCATTGAGAACGACAGCCAGACAGTGCTGCAACTGGCCGATGCGCTCGGCATTTCCGCTGATCTGCCGGGGCTGTTCGCATACGCCAAGACGCTATGAGCATCCAAACTTTCACGGATCTCGGGAAGCTGGGCATCAACAAGGATGTGCAGTCCCAGGAGTTGCCAACTAACGCATGGTCTGACGGCATCAACACGCGATTTCGTGATGGCGGCGTCGAGCGCATGAAGGGCGAGCTGCAGGTCTTCACAACGCCGACGACGATCCCGTATTGGCTGCAGCCGTACTACCAAGGCGGCAAACGCTACTGGATCCACGCTGGCTTGGGTGCTGTCTATGCCGATGACGGCACGACACGCACAACGATCACCCCATCTCCGGCTCCCAGCGGGGCGATTGATGATCGCTGGACTGGTGGTGTGCTCAATGGCGTCCTTGTAGCAAACAACAGCAAGGACGTGCCGTGGTATTGGGCTGGTACTGGCGTGATGCTGGCTCTCCCGGGTTGGGACAGCACGTGGCGCGCTGCTTCGGTGCGGCCTTTCAAGAACTTCCTGGTCGCATTGGATATCACGAAGGGAGCCAGCCGGTTCAGGCACATGGTCAAGTGGTCGGATGCTGCTGCGCCAGGCGCCGTCCCAGCCACATGGGATGTGACCAATAAGGCAAAACTTGCAGGCGAATTGGAGATCGCAGAAGAGCCGTCTTTGCTCGTTGATCAGCTCCCTCTTGGAGACATGAACATTGTCTACAAGGAAAACAGCATGTATTCGATGCGGGCCACGGGAGGCGCCGACATCTTCCAGTTGCAGCGCCTGCCGGGTGCTGTTGGTGCACTGGCCCGTGGTTGCATTGCACAGACACCAGTTGGACATGTGGTGCTGACCCATGGTGACGTGATCATCCATTCTGGACAAGGTCCGCAGTCGATCATCAGTGGTCGGCTGCGCAAGTGGCTGTTCGCACAGATTGACTCGGTGAATCGCACGCGCGCTTTCGTGGTTGCGAACCCTCCGACGAAGGAGGTATGGGTGTGCTTCCCTGAGCTCGGCAAAACCGCTTGCACCTTGGCGGCCTGCTGGAACTGGGAAGAGAACACATGGAGCATCCGCAGCCTGCGCAATGTGACGTGCGGCGCCATCGGTCAGCTGGACTCGGGCACGACGAACACCTGGGCGTCGCAGAACTACGCTTGGCAGGATGCTGCTCAGGCGTGGAATGAGGATCCACTGTCTCCGGCCCAGGAGCGACTGTTGATTGGCGCATCGGCTCCGATCATCAACGCCGTGGAAATCACGGGGACGATCAACGGATCGAGCTATACGAGCCTTGTGGAACGGACCGGCATTGTCTTGGGCAGCCCTGACACTGTAAAGACTGTTCGTGGCATCCGGTTCCGTGCTCAGGGTGCGCAGGGGACGAAGGTGCAGATTCAGGTAGGTGGTCAGATGTCGATGGAATCGCCCATCGCATGGTCAGCTCCAGTGATTCACACCATCGGAGCAAGTGCATACGGCCAGATTGACACGTTCGCCAATGGCCGTTTCATCGGACTGCGCATCCAGTCCCTGGACAACCAGCCCTGGCGGTTCCAGTCGCTTGACATTGACTACGTCGTCACAGGGAGGTACTGATGTACGCTCCAAGAAACGTTCCCCCGAGCCCGGCTGACATCCCGGGTTGGCTCCAGCAGGAGCTACTGAACATCCAAGCGGCCCAACTCGGGCCGTTTCCTTTTTTGCAGCTCCAAGAGATTCATGTTGAACCGAACAAGACGTTCGTTGGCATGACGGTGTTGGCTGACGGCGTGGATTGGAACCCTGGCTCTGGCCCGGGGGTGTACTGCTATCGCGGCGGATCGTGGAAATTTCTAGGCTAGGAGAAACAGATGGCGACTACTCAAGACATGTTGGGGATCCTGGGCTACAACCCGAATGCCCCGGTTGCACCGACTCCTGATTTCAGTGGGCTTGACTCGTTCTTCAACTCGGCGACGAAGAGGCTCTATGACAGCGGCCAAGTTGTCGGACCTGCGTCGTGGGGCGCGGGCGGCGGTGGCGGGGCACCAGCCGGTGGCGGGTCGTTCAGTGTCGGCACTGGCAACAACATGGCGCCTGGCACTGGTAGCCAAGCCGCGGGGGGTGCAGGCGTTGCGGGTGGCAATACGGCATTCAGCGGCTCGATGGGCAACAACCAGCCCTATTACTCGCAAGGCACGAACCCCTATCTCTCCCAGATGGGAGATGCGTTGTCCAAGAACATGACGGACAACTTCAACAACCGCGTGCTGCCGGGGATCGGCTCCTCGGCTATTGCAGCGGGTGGGTATGGCGGCTCGCGCCAGGGCGTCATTGAAGCCAACGCTCAGAACGACATGCAGGCCCAACTCGGGTCGGCCCTGACCAACCTGTACGGCAACGGCTACAACACCGGCCTGCAGTACGACCTGGGCCGGCGCAATAACGACCTGGGCTACTACAACGCGGCCAACAGCTACAACCTTGGGCAGGGCAACCTGGGGTTGGGCTATGCCAACCTCGACCGAGGCATCAACAACGACAACAACCAGTGGGCACTGCAGGGTGCAAACCTCGCAAACAACACCTGGAACCAGCTCAACAACAACCAGACGGGCATCAATGCTGGCACCAACATCCAGAACAACCCGCTCAACTACCTGAACCAGTTCAGCAACCTGTTCAACGGGATAGGGTCTGGTTTTGGCACGTCTACAGGCACCTCCAATGTGAACGGGAATCCCTTGCTGGGTGCTCTGGGTGGCGCGCAACTCGGCGGCCAGATCGGCAATCTGTGGGGCTCTGGCAGTGGTGGCGGAGGCGTCAGTAGTGGCGGGTCCGGCCTGGGGTTGAAGGGCCCTAGCACCGGTTTCTGGAGCACACCGTAATGCACTTCATTCCGAGCACCGTGCCTGACGAAGCTGCGGTCGCCCTGGAACCTGCATTCCGCCGCACACATACGGACACCGCGGAGATGTGGTTGGAACGTTGCCGCGCGGACCTTGCCCAGCTATGGGAGCACCAGGGCTATTGGGCCATCAGCGAAGTCATCGGCGGCAAGACATGCCGTGTCCTGCACCTGGTGGCTAGCGCGGGCGTATTCAACAACGAGTTGGTGGACGAGATGGAGGCCTGGGGCCGGTCCATTGGGTGCAAGAAAGTGGTGGCCGAAGTGCGTCGTGGGATGACCCGCCGCCGTCCCGGCTACCGGATCAAATCAGTTTCAGTAGAAAAGGACCTCTGACATGCCAAGTGCAATCGGACAAATTGGCGGCGCCTTGGTTGGCGGCCTGTTCAGTGACAGCGGCGGCGGTCAGTCTCAAAGCCAGACGCGCGAACCGTGGGGCCCAGCCCAGCAAGGCCTGAAGGACGTGCTTGGCGACGCGACGAAGCTGCGCGAGTACTACAAGCAGAACCCACTGAACCAGCTGCAGCAGACCGGCTACCAGAACCTCTACGGCGACCTCGACAACTACCGGCAGAGCATTGCGCCCGGCATGATGGCCCTGTCCAACAGGCTCATGAACAGCAACTACCAGCGCGCGCCTGCTGGTTCTGAGCTGGGCGGTTTCCTGCAGCCAGAGCGCGGCATGGGCGCGGGCATGGCGCCTGGCATGGGTGGTATGGGGCAGGCTGCAGGCGGTGGTCAGGGTGGCGCGTTGGCTGGTCTGTTGGGTCAGGCGGGTCAAGGCTATTCGCCGCTGACAAACGGTGGCCTTCTGGGGGGCATCTCTGGTGCGCTGGGTAGTGCTGGAGGCCTGATGAGCGGCGGAGGCCAGGACATGACTCAGGGCACAGGCCAGGGGATGCAGTCCAGCGGCCTGCGCCCGACTGACATGATCCCGACGATGAGGACGAACCCTGGAGAGGCCTATGGGCAGATCGATTTCAAGGCGCTGAATCCATGGACCAGCGGTGCGATCCCTGAGCCCAAGGCGCCAGAGAGCAATACAGGCAATCTGAGCGATGACGAGCTGGAGTACCTGCGCCGACAGTACGCGCAGGACAAATTCAGGCGTGATCAATACGGTGACTTCGGTGGCGGAGGTGCGTGATGGCTGGACTTCTCGATTTCCTGAGCAGCCCCGAGTCTCAGTTGGGTTTGGGTCTGCTGGCTGCAGCTGGCTCTGGGCAGCGCTTCGGACCGGGCTTGCTGAGCGCTGTGCAGTACTCAAACGAGGCGCGGCGCGCTGCGGATGATCAGTCGTTCCAAAAGCGTCAGCGCGACCAGCAGACCAAGGCCTGGGACCTGCAGGACCAGGAGAGCGCGCTTGCGCCTCAGTTCCTGCGCTCTGGTGGCGGCGGATCGCTGAGCAGCTTTGACATGCAGGGCTATGCCAACGCCGTCATGGGCGTCAATCCGCTGCGTGGCATGCAGCTCTTGCAGTCTCTGCAAAAAGAGATTCCTGTGGACAAGATCGACCCGACGAAGTTCACGCCTGAGTCTCTTGCGAAATTCGCCCAGAGCCGAAATTATGGGGATCTTATGCCCCGTGACAAGCTGGAGTTTGTGGAAGGCGTGGGTGTCAACCCGTTTGACCCAAACAACGCGAACCGAGCTATCCCCAATCCCAACAAGCCGTTCCAGATGGATGCCCAAGGCAACATCTTGACCAACAAGGCGTACCAGAACTACGAGATCAGCAAGGCCTCGGCCGGCGCCGCGCGCACAAGCAACAACATCAGCGTCAACACTGAAAAGTCGTTCCTGAATGAGATCGCCAAGGGCGCAGGGAGCCAGCTGGATGCATCGCTGGCCGGCGCGAAAGGGGCGCAATCTACGATTGGCACCTTGAACAACCTGGATGCAGCGATCAACAGCGGGAAGGTGATGGCCGGCCCTCTGACGGCCCCAGCTCAGGTTTTGATGCAGGTTGGTACTCAACTGGGATTGAACGGGAAAAGCTCCAAGGAAACCCTGGAGAAGACCCGCGCAGCCATGCAAGCGATGGCGCAGTTGGAGTTGGACGCAGCAAGCCAAATGAAGGGCCAAGGCCAGATCACCGAGAGCGAGCGAGCGATTCTGCGGAAGGCGGCTTCTGGAGACATCAGCATGTCCATCGGAGAGATCCAGACGCTCTCCAAAGTGGCGCGCAAAACCGCAGAGAACCGCATCCGCCAGCACAACCAGAATGTGCAGCCCCTCCTGAGCAACCCCAATGCAGGAGCCCTGGCGCCGTTCCTCACCGTCCCACAGCCCGAGGCCGCGCAAGCGCCTGCAGGCGGTGGTGTCGTAGACTTTTCGAGCCTCAAATAATGGATGTACGTCTGCCGGATGGCACCATCATCAGCAATGTCCCGGATGGCACGACAAAGGCCGACCTGGTCACGAAACTGCAGAAAAACGGAATGGCCGTGCCTGCCGACTGGCTGCAGCAAAGCGCGCCTGCTGCGCCTGCGCAGCCAGTGCAGGAGGCGGGCCAAGCGGTCAACCGAGGCATCTCTGGCATCCCGCGCCAAATTGGTTTGACGGGGCGCTATGGCCTGGAAGGCGCGGCCAATGCTCTGCAGGTTTTCACCGAGCCTGTGGCTGGCCTCATGCGTGCTGCTGGCATCAACACCGCTCCATTGGGCCAGGTGGCAACAAGCTTCTCTGACTTCGTTGGACTGCCAAAGCCACGCGATGAACTGGAGCGCGTGGTTGGCGACGCAACCCGCCTTGTCGCGGGCGCAGGCGCTGGCCTGGGTGGCGCGCAGCAACTGGCAAAGCTTCCCGGCTTGGCTGGCTCCGTGGGGAGCGCACTGTCCACAGCGCCTACAGCTCAATTGACGTCTGCAGCAGGCGGCGGCGGTCTGTCTGGCCTGTCGCGTGAGGGTGGCGGGGATGAGTTGCAGCAAGCTGCTGCTGGCCTTATTGGCGGCGTAGCTGGCGGCTTTGCCCCTGGCCTGGTACAAGGTGCCGCAGCCGGCGTGAAGCGCGCTCTGACGCCGAAGATGACGCCCCAGCAGTTGGATGCACAGATCAATGTGATCTTCGAGCGCTCCGGTGGAGACTATTCGCAAATCCCGGAACGTGCGCGCCAGGCGCTTCGCACTGAGTTGCGTGATGCCTTGCAAGCAGGCCGCGAGGTCAATGCCGATGCTGTGCGTCGTTTTGCTGATTTCCAGGCGTCTGGACTTGTCCCAACGCGCGGCATGGTTACGCAAGACCCTGTGCAGATCACGCGCGAGATGAACCTCGCCAAGATGGGCGCCAACTCTGCAGACGACCAACTGCAGGGCATGGCACGTATCCAGAACCAGAACAACACGCGCCTCATCCAGTCGCTCAATGAGCAAGGTGCTGGTCGTGGCGATGCGCTGCGTGCTGGTGAACAGATCGCGTCTACTGTCCTGGGGAAGCAGGCGAACCTGCGTGCTGCTGAGCAGTCCGCATGGGATGCCGCCAAGTCCTCGCCAGGGTATCGTCAGCCGATCTCGCCCAAGGTGATCAGCGACATCAACCAAACGTTAGGTGAAGAGGGGTTGATGCCCTTCATGAACCCCACAATTTCCCAATACATGGGAGCGTTCCAGCAAGGAAAGCAGCCATTCACCCCGCAGGACTACCGCAACCTGCAGTCCATGCTGTCGCGCGAAATTGCAAAGGGCGGCAACGAGGGTGCTGCTGCCAGCGCGGCCGCGCGTGTTCTCAGTCGATCCGAGGTGCAGCCGATCACCAACCCGGGCGGCATAGACTTCGGGAACTCAGTGCTTACTGGCGATATGGCGCAGCGATTGCGCTCGATGGATGCGGCGCCAGGATCGGCCATTGATGCAGTGAATCGCGCCAGAGGTGCGACACGCGCTGCCTACGCCTATGAGGATTCATCGCCACTGGTTCGCAGTGTGCTGTCCAAGAGCGAGACTTCGGACCCGCTGAAGATTGCTCAGAAGTATGTGATTGGTGGCACCCCGAACCAAGCACAGATGTTGGCCCAGGAGGTTGGCCCACAAGGCGTCCCGGTGATACGCGATGCCATCGTGGCGCACCTGAAGGACAAGGCTCTGGGGGGTGCTGCTGACGAAGTTGGCAAGTTCAGCCAGTCGGCGTACAACAAGGCGCTGAGCCAGATCGGCGACAAGAAGCTGGCCCTGTTTTTCCAGCCTGACGAGATCGAGACCTTAAAGCGCGTCGGGCGCGTAGCCAGCTACACCCAGGTGCAGCCCGTAGGCTCTGCTGTGAACAACAGCAACTCAGGGGCGCTGTTGCTGGGCCGAGGCTTGGACATGCTGCGCAACGTCCCAGTTGTCGGCCCGATGGTCAACCCGGCTGTGCAGAACGTGCGCGCGACGATCCAGCAGCGAGCAGCAGAGAACGTGACGCCCGGACTGCTCGGACCGGTGCAGCGAGAACCCGTAATGCGCGGCCTGCTCAACCCAGCCATTGCATACACCGGGGGCCTACTTGCGCCCCCTCCATGAGTCGTACAAAGCAAGCACGATCAGCGCGCCAATCCACCCGATGAAGCCCGGGCTGAAGTTGCTGTTCCTGATCATCTGATTGATGGTCTCACGCAAATTTTCCATAGTCCTATGCCCGCCTTGAGCGGGCTTTTTGTTGAGAAAACATGGCTGGTGAATACGACCCCATAAGCGGCATGAGCCCGCTCGAATTGCTCCTTGCTGGCATCGGACAGGGTATGAACAACACGAAGTCTGGGATACAGCAGTCACTGGGTCAACTGTCGAAGCAGGACATTCGGGATCTGCGCGAACTCGACTCGCCGCTGCTGTCCACCGGCATGGGGCGCGCGGGCTCAGTCCTGGGGAGCACGTTGAGCATGGTGCCCGTCGCATTTGCACCTGGCGCAAACACATTGGCCGGTGCAGGCCTCCTGGGCGCTGGCATGGGCTTCCTGCAGCCCAGCGGGTCCACTGATGAGACGTTGCGCAACGCGGCGATGTTCGGGCTGCTTGGCCCTGCTAGCCAGCTCTCCGGGCGTGCGCTTGGCGGCCTTCTTTCGATGCCGAACAAAGCCGCCGCTTACTAGCTTGGCGATCAACAACAGTCCGAGCGCTGCGAATTGCACGAGGAAATAGGACAGATAGGACAACACAGATGAGAACCTCCCTAGAGCCGTCTGGGCCGGCGCAGCGAATCATTGAGCTGAAGCTCCCGCTTCCTTACTTGCTTTCTGTGCTGGGCACGATCTCAATGCTGATCGTGACGATGTACTTCAAGGGCGAGAAAGCAGCGGAAGAGATCGTGGCCCTGCGCGGCGACATCCGGGAGTTGCGTGCCGAGTTGAAGGTGAAGGACAACACACAGAACGGCCTTTCAGGGGCGCTGACGCTCCTGCAGTTCCGGCTTGACACAGCAGAGTCCGACATCCGTGTGCTTAAGCAGAGTGAAGCCCCGAGGAAGACCAAATGAGCGATTTCCTACCAGCATTTGAATCCATGATCGTGAACGAGGGTGGCTACAAGCTGACCAACGTTGCCGGCGACAAGGGCGGCATGACCTATGCCGGGATCGCGCGCAACCGATGGCCGAACTGGAGCGGCTGGGATGCAATTGACGCTGGCGGGAGGCCAGCGGCTGACGCAGTGCGCGCCTTCTACAAGCAGAACTTCTGGGATGTGATGCGGCTGGATGACGTGTCGTCCCAGGCGATCGCGCGGCACCTGTTTGACTTCGGGGTGAATGCTGGCCCTGGCACGGCGGTCAAGATCGCCCAGGTTGTTGCTGGAGTCACGCCGGATGGCGCAGTTGGCCCGCTCACCCTGGCGGCACTCAACATGTCCGACCCTGAGCTTTTCAGCGCGCGGTACACCATCGCCAAGATGGCCCGCTACCGAGACATCGTGACGCGCGACAGGAGCCAGAGCAAGTTCCTGCTGGGCTGGCTCAACCGTACCCTCAAGGAGGCCGCATGAATCCGTTGATCCTGGGGGGCATCGTGGATGCCATCGGCAAGATCGCTGACGACCTGTTCACGTCCGACAAAGAGCGGCTGGATGCACAGATTGAACTGCAGAAGGTCAGCCTTGAGGCGGCCAAGATCGACGCCAGCCTGGCAACTGGCCAGATGGAGGTCAACAAGGCCGAGGCTGCAAACGCCAGCCTGTTCGTGGCTGGGTGGCGGCCCGCCATTGGCTGGGTGGGCGCGGCCTCGCTCTTCTATCAGTACCTGGTCTACCCGTTTCTGGTGTGGGCCTGGGCTCTAATGCAAGCCAAGGGCTGGGTGCCCATGACCATGAATGCGCCCCCGATGTTGGAGGCCGAAGCTCTCTGGGTGATCCTGTCTGGCATGCTTGGCATCGCCAGCCTGCGCACGGTCGAGAAGGTCAAGTCTGCGGGCGCTTCGAAGGGCTGAAAGTGGTGGGGGAATTTTTGACACAGACCCCGCACAGGCTTCACAGAATGCGGCTGCCGCACTCGCCCAAGGCCATGTAGATCAACAACTTGCGGCATCTGCAAGGACTGCGTACAAAACTCGAAATCAGGCGTATGTGCGAACGTACCGAGGGTTCGAATCCCTCCCTCTCCGCCAGAATGCAAGCCGCTTGGCTGCTATCGTATAGATAGCGTCAAGCGGCTTTTTTGCGCTCTGTGGTGGGGGATTTTTGCCCTATCTTTTTGATGGCCAAATCGAGGGACCGTGTGGCCAGGTGGGAATACCTCGCAGTGCTCCGCTGATCTTTGTGTCCTAGCACTGCCCCCACGGTGTACAGGTCAATGTCGTTGTTGATCATCTCCGACGCCGCCGAGTGCCGCAGATCGTGAAAGTGCAGATCCTTCCGTTGCCGAGATCGGGCCAGTTGATGTCCTGAACTTCCTTGCCCCATAGCTTTGGCCAGTCGCGCTTGTCGCCGCGCTCGCGGGCTCGCTTGCTCATGGCATGACCTTCCCAATCTCTGCCGCCGCACGTACACGCGCCAGGCGCACTGCTCCATCCATGCTGCCCGCTTCGCTGATCCTGGCCCAGACGCGGACATCCACGCCTGATCCGATTCGCCACACAAAAGCCCCAGCCGCCTCCGGCCTGATCTCGGTGATCAGTTGCAGATATTCCTCGAGCGTGCGCGATGCATCGTCATCGCTAATCGGGTCCCATTGCGCAATTTCACTGGATGGGATTTCGCATGCCTTCGCGGCAAACATGAGCGTGTCAGCATCAATCATTTGGACTCCTGTTGCCTGGATTTTCATGGCTGCCCCTTCCTGGCCAGGATGTCCCGCGCACAGTTCATCAGCGCCCAGGCTGTGGCGCTGTTTTCGTCGCGTGTGGCGCTGTAGCCTTTCTTCTCGGTATACACGTATTCGAACTTCATCTTGCAGGCCTTGTCCATGCAGACCTTGGCAGCCTCCTCCAGCGCGCACTGCCTGGCCCACTCGACCTTCTCCTGCTCGCTGAGTTCGGGCCAATGGTTCATGTGGTCAGCCTGTGCGTTCCAGGCTTCGATGATCTGGTCGTAGGTCATGACGATCCTCCGGTGATGCCGTGGGCGCGCTCAGCGTGGCGAAGGCCGTTGATGAAGTCCGCGCGGCTCTCGGCGGACGCCCCCAAGTAGCCGGCCTCGGCCATCAGCTCATCCACGCGCGCGGGCGGCAGCGGCTTGCGCGCCTCCAGCTCTGCCAATTGCTGGGTGGCCTGTGCATGCATCTGGGCCTGCATGCGGTGTTGCTGGGCCAGTTGGTCGGCTCGCAGCTTCTGCTCAGCAGCGGCGCGGGCTTCGGCCACGAGCTGCTCCTGCAGTTCGGCGATGCGGTCCAGCAGTGCCAGCACGGCGCCAGGGTTCGCCGCGGCGTAGAACTGGGCCAGTTTGAGCGATTCGCCATCTGTGCCGTAGTTGTCGGCCTCGATCTGGGCGACAGGGTAATGCTCGCCGTCCATGATGCCGCCGACCACGGCCACGTAGATATCCTCTGGGTCCGGCCATGCCTCGTTGCAGGAGGCCCAGTCTTTGGCGGCCTCGGCCAGGGCGCGCAGGTCGGGTGTTGGTGCTGTGGTCACGGGGTCTGTCCTTTCTCGGCTGCCGGCGCTAGTTCATCGGGCACGTCCACGCTGTCGCCCAGCTTGCTTGCGACGTAGCAGCGCATGGCCGCAGTCAGTGGCTCGGTTTCGTGCCACGCGATGGAGCGGCGGCCATTGGCGCCTGCATGCCATGTGGTAGCGGTCCAGATGCCGGAAGGGCCCCAGCCTGGGCTGTTTCCGCCGTTGCGATGGACGCGCGATCCCGGCGGGCTGATGCCGATCTGCTCACGGAAAATGATCGGCCCGGCTTGGGCCCAGTTTTGGCTGGGCTCGTAGCGCACAGCGTGAGCGCCATCGGCGCCGAATCGGTTTTGCTGCAGCAGCCGGTCCTTGAAATTGCCGCGCGGCAGGTTGAAGAAAATGCAGATGGTTTTGCCATCTTCCGCGTCGATGCCGACAGGCATGCCGCCAATGACCTTGAACATAATTCCTTCGCACTTCTCGGCTGTTTGCGCCACAGCCCAATCAAGTGCGGGGCCAGTGAGTTCGCTGGTGCTGATGATGGTCACGATGCAGGTCCTTTCTGCTGCGCCTGGGCGCGCTCATCAAACAGGGGCTCCCAAAGTGACATGAGGTGTTCCAAGCGAGGTCTCAGAAACTCGATCACTGCAGGCTCATCCGCCCGACACACATCCACTACAGACCAGCGATACAGCCCCTTGCGCTGCCCCATCCAGAACAGTTTCAGCTTTCCATTTCGGTAGTACACGTCGCCATTGAACGTCGGCTCGCCTTCCTCTGTTTCTTCCTTCCAGTCCCAACGGAACAGCAGGTTGTAGTCCATATCGCTGTTGCCCTCGGCCTCCAAGAAGGCCGCGAAGGAGCGGTATTGGGACTCGCAAGATTCCCGGGCGAAGTAGTTGCTCTCATTGCAGTAATAGCGGTGACCCGCTTCCCATAAATGCTTCATGTGCTCTCCTTGTGCGCTGCGGGGCGCGAGTACTGCCGAAGGAACATGCTCTGTTCAAGGGAGATGCCTTCTTCTTTGCAGAAGCGGATGACATTGATCAGGTAGCTGTCGATGTTGTTGCCGCTGGCGGCCAGCATGGCCAGCATGCGCATGGCGAGGCCGGCTCTGTCGGGCAGCATGCGGGTTGTGCCGCGCGCCTCCTTGTCGTACTCAACTACGGCCACCATGGCCAGGCCGTGCTGTTCACACAGCTTCCCTGCCTGCATCAGCAGAGGCGCGATCTGCTCGTCGTAGATGGCTTCAGTCATCGTGCTCCCCCTTGGCTGCTGCCTGGGCTGCGATGGCTGCGTCGACCGCGGAATCCAGCCCGCGCTTTTTGCCCGGAGGCAGGTTGATGGACTCAGGATCGTCTCCGATATGCTCGTCTCGCAGGTATCGATACCGAGCGCCGTCCGCATCCACTGCATCCACTGCAGGCGCAGCAGGTGCTGCCTTGGCCGCGCGCATGCCGGCGTTGAAGGCTGCTTCGTACTGCTCGCGGTCCTCGTTGCTCAGGTCCATCCAGTCATCGCCCGGCAGGCGATTGCGCGCGGTGCCGCGCTCCCTATCCCACCACTCCGCAAAGGCTTGCGCATCGGCAGGCGCAGCAGGTGCCTGGGGCGCTACTGCCTCTCGCTTCATGCGTCCGACCATGGCGTCCAGTTGACGTACCTGGTCCCGCAACAGCCCGTTCTCCTGCACCGTGCCTGCTGGGTCTGCGTTTGCCAGCACGTCGTGAACAAGTGTGTCGTGGTCTGTTGCTAGAATAAATTCACGAAACTGGTCCATGCCGTCAATGTTGCAGTCGAGCATGTACCGCTTGATCGGGCCTGCAGAGTTGTAGGCCGAAGGCGCTTCCAGGGCGGGCGCGGCCGGGGCGGTGGGAGCGGCAGCTGTCGAGTGGAATGCAAAGGCGCCATCAAGGAATGCCCCTGCAAACTTGCGCGCCATGTTTTGGCATTCGACCTCGCGGCCGACATAGAGCTGCTGCGTGCCGTCTCCGGCTACGACCGCGTGGCTCCAAAGCATGCTGGCGTTAGAGGGCACAACTTTGTAGCGATCGAGCGCCATGGCATCCATTTGCTCATGCGGGTACTCGCCCTGAGGCGCCACAGCGGGAGGCGCTTCCAGGGCGGGCGCTTTGTGGGCGCGGATCAACTCGCCCATTTCGGCACGCCGCTCCTGCCACCGCACATATGCGGCTGTCCCGGCTGGGCCGTCATCACTGTTGGACTTTGCGAGCGCGCCATATGCCTGTGTGCCCAGCTCGACCAGCTTGTTGAGCATGGCCAGCTCTGCCAAGTCGTCGGCCGGCCCTGCCACAGCGGCAGGAGCTGCCCCGGCGAGTCCTGCGGCGAACACGTCCCGGCCGTAGGCCAGCAGTGCTGCGCGATCGGCACCGGTCACGAAATTCAGGGAGTGGGGCGCCATCAGCGACGTCAGGTGCAGGTCGTCGCCGGGCTGGATCTTTGTTGCTGTCATGAGGCTTCCTTGGGG
>JAAPAA010000298.1 GCA_012274165.1 Thiobacillaceae bacterium | reverse complement strand
GGATTGAACAGCATCTCCCAGGGCCCGGCGCGGCGGCTTTGCAAGGTTTGCAGATGGTCAAAGCCGATGGCGTGCAGTTTGAGAAACACCAGGATGTCGTCGTCCGGTTCGGTGAGCTTGCGGCCGTGCCGCAAGGATGCGGTGAGGGCGTCGGCGAGTTCCGCGTGGCGTGCCGCCAGGGCGGGGGCGAGTTGTGCCCACAGGCTGGCATCGTAGGCGGCGTTGGCCAGCACCAGGATGTAAACGCCGAGGCCGCGATGCGTTTCCAGCATCGCGGTAAGGCGGTCGGCGAAGGCGGTTTCGAGTGCCGGGGCAGAGGCGAAGGGCTGGGGGGTAAATGGCATGCGGCGGGACGAGCGGCGCGGCGCGCTCAGAGCTCGCCGTTGGCGCCCGCGCGCATGACTTTATCGAGTTTGTCGCGGATGGTGAGCGCGCCCTGGCGCAGTTCAGGCGTGATGTTCAACTGCTTGCCGGCCATGTCGATCCCGGTCACGTCCCAGTCCAGCGTCAGGATCCAGATGCGCTTGTCGGCGTCTTCCATCACGGCGATGCGGCAGGGCATGAACACCACCATTTCGGGGATGAGCCGCAATATTTCGCGGCCGACGGCGATATCGCAGAAGCTGAACACTTCGATACGCGGCGCGTTGTCGTCTCCCAGCACCGCCTTGAAGTCTTTCGAGATCGCGTTTTTTCCGACGAATTTCAGGTTGATCTGGTTGGCGCGCAGCATCATCGAATCGACCACTTCATCAAATGACATGCCAAGCTTGGCCTGATATTTGACGGCGAAATGGTTCACCGTTTCGCGTGCGTCCATTTCCGCCATGTGGGTCGTCATCGGCATGGCCAGTTGCTGCCAGCGCTGCTTTTCTTCGGGGGTGAGGATGCGATTCATCTGGTAATCGCGGTAGGGCGGCGGCGACGCTTGCTGCATCATGATGGGGCCGTAGGGCGTCGGGGCGGCGTCGATCCAGGCGGCTGGCGACGTGGCTGGCTGGTCGGGCTTGGCGGCTGTGGCGGGCGGGTCGGCAGCAAGTGCCGCCTGACTGCACAGCCAGGCGAAGGCAAATAAGACTGGGCGCTTCATGGCGGGTCTCCTGCGAAAGGTGGGTCTATGCTACGCGCCGCAAGGCGTGCGTCAACGGGAATCAGGCGCGCATGAAACGTGGTTTCCAGTGCGCTCAGCTCCAGGGCGGCGCCGGAGAAATCGCCGTCCCGCAGGCTGGTTTCAATGCGTGCGGCAGCGTCCTGAATGGCGTGGGCGGTGACGCTGGCGGCTGCGCCTTTGAGTGCATGCGCTTCCTTGCGGCAGGCCTCGATGTCGCCCTGTGCGATCCCGCGTTCGAGTGCGGCGATGCTGGCTTCGGTGGTACTGACAAACAGCGTGACCAGATCGTTCACCAGCCCGGGATTGCCGGGATAGCGCGCGTGCAGGGCGGGCAGGTCGAGCAGCGGGGGAACGTCAGCCAGGCGGGCTTCGATCGAACCCGCTCCGCTGTGCGGCAGCCATTGGGTCAGCAAGGCGCCCAGCGCGGCTTCGCTATACGGCTTGGCGAGGTAGTCGTTCGCGCCCGCCGCCAGACAGGCTTCGCGGAAACCCGCGCTGGCATTGGCCGTGAGCGCGACGATGGGGATGTTGCGGTTGTCGCCCGGCAACTGGCGTGTCCGCCGGGTGGCTTCGAGGCCATCCATTTCCGGCATTTGCCAATCCATCAGCACCAGGTCGAAGGCTTCGTTCGCCAGACGTTCAAGCACCTGAGTGCCGCTGGCGACGATGGCATGCTGCAAACCCATGGCATCGAGCTGGTGCGCCAGGACTTTCTGGTTGACCGGGTGGTCCTCCGCAACCAGGATGCGCCCCTGCAGCTGGATCGCAGCAGGCGAGGGCAGTTCGACCAGGGGCAGGTCGGTGGGCGGAAGCATGAGGCTGAGGGTGAAGCAGCTGCCCTGGTCGGGGGTGCTCTCGACGCTGAGCTGGCCCGCCATCAGGTGCGCCAGCTGGCTGCTCACCGCGAGTCCGAGACCGGTGCCGCCGAACCGCCGCGTGGTCGATGAGTCGGCCTGCGAAAAAGCCTGGAACAGGCGTCCCTGGGTTTCGCTGTCCATCCCGATGCCGTAATCGCGCACGCTGAACCGGCACAGGACGGCATCGCTCACGGCCTTAAATTGAACCGCTAATTCGATCTCGCCGTGCTGGGTGAACTTGATGGCGTTATCGACCAGGTTGAGCAAGATCTGGCGGATACGGGTGGGGTCGCCGAGCAGGGCCGCGGGGGCAGTGTCGGGAAGGCTGAGTTTCAAGTGCAGGTTCTTTTCCAGTGCGCGCGCCTGAAACAGGGCGACCACGCCCTGCGCCAGCGCCACCGGCGAGAAGGCGACGTGTTCGATGGCCAATTTGCCAGCCTCGATTTTGGAAAAGTCGAGAATGTCGTTGATGATGGTGAGCAGGCTTTCCGCCGAGCTTTTCAGGGTCGCGGTGTATTCGCGTTGCTGACCATCGAGCGGCGTTTTAAGCAGCAGGCTGCTCATGCCCAGTATGCCGTGCATCGGGGTGCGGATTTCGTGGCTGACGTTGGCGACGAATTCGGATTTGGATTGCGCCATTTTCAGGGCGGCCTCGCGCGCAGCCTCCTTGGCCGCTTCGGCGGCGCGGCGCTCCGACACATCGCGCATGATGGCCTGGATCACCGGCTGGCCTCCCAGCTGCATCGCGTGCAGGGCGATTTCGGCCGAGAACACCGAGCCGTCCTGGCGTCGTCCCTGCCAATCCATCACCGCGTGTCCCTGTTCGCGCGCCAGTGCGATGAAGCGCGCGGCATGGTCTTTCGCGGTGGTGCCATCGGCCTGCATGGTGGTGCCGAGTCGCTGAATCGGCGTGCGCAGGAAATCGCCGACCGAATCCATCCCGAACAGGGCGAGGGTGGCCGGGTTGCAGTCGGTAAAGCTTTTGTCGTTGAGAATGACGACAGCGTCGGAGTTGGACTCGAACAGGGTCTGATATTTGAGCCTTTCCGTTTCCAGTTGGCGTGTCTGCTTCAACAAATAGCGGCCCACCAGCACGGCCACCAGCACCGCCAGCAGGGTGGCCAGAATGCCCAGTACCAGCATCAGCTTGCGGGTGGCCTTATAGGCGGCGTAAGTTTGCGCAAGCGCAGCCTCGTTCACTTCGCGCTGCAGGCTGGTCATGTTGTCGAGCGCCTCCACCAGCTGGTTTTGCAGCGGAATGACTTCGTGCTGCAGCTGTCGCAAGGCCTCGTAGTTTTTGTCGGCCAGCGCGGCTTCGACGACGTTGAATACCGCGGGCTGGTTGTTGGCGGTGTTGATATCGAGTTCTTCCATCAAGCGGATTTCATTCGGCGTCTTGAGGATGCTTGCAAGCTGGTTGCGATCCTTGATGTAGCGTTCGCCATACTCGATGAACTGCCCGAACAGGTCGTTTTTTTCCCAGGGATCGGTCGATGCGACGATGGTGTGCATCAATACGCTGCGGTCGCGCAGGGTGTCGCGCATCCGCGAAGCGAGCCGGGTCTTGACGTTGTTGACGGATACCACATTGGCCAGCTCGGTATTGAGATGCGCCATCTGGGTGACCCCCAGCCCGATCACCACCAGCATCAGCAAGAGCGCGGTGGTAAAGCCGAGCCCGACATTGAATATCAGTCCGCGTGGCGAGGAGAGCGGCATGATGGTTTCCGGAAGGCGGCGACTGCGCCGGTGATGGGTCGATGAATAGGCAACTGCGAAATCGGATCGGGCGCCAGCTTGATCATGGGAATGCGCTTCGCATCATCGGGAGAATGGTGGGCATGATACCGGCTATGAGCATGGCAGGCGAAGGCCGCGCGGCGCGCCCTCACTCGACCGTCGAAGTTATCCCTGACCGGGCCGGAGTCAAGGCGGGTTGCACGGCCACTGGCAGCGAAAACGGGCTGTATCGCGGCTTGTTCCTCAGTAGAATGTTTGCATGTTCCGTCTGCGTGGATTGATTCTGATTTGGTTGTGCCTGTGGGCATTGCCGCTCCACGCCCAGATCGCCGCGCGCATCCTGTTGCAGGATTCTCCGCTGGCCGGATTTCAGTACCACGCGGGCAAGCAGGTATGGTCACAGATGCAGGTGGGAGATGCGCTCACCCTGATCCGCGAACCGGACAACTCCCACGATGCCAAAGCGATTCGAATTGAATGGCAAGGGCACACGATTGGCTATGTGCCGCGCCGTGACAACGCCGATGCAGCGCGTTTCATGGACAGCGGACAGGTGCTGGAGGCGCGCATCAGCCGACTGGCCGAGGGGCGTGATCCGTGGTCGCGGGTGCGCTTTGAAATCCTGATTCCAATCCAGCCCCGCGCAGACAAGCCGTGAAGCGCATGCATAGTCTTGTTACGCCCAATGAAATCTAGCTGGATGCTCGTCGCTGCAGCCTTGTTCGCCCTGATGGGGGTGCTGGTCAAGCACGCCTCGGCGAATTTTTCGAGTGCGGAGCTGGTGTTCTATCGTTCGCTGTTCGGCTTGCTGGCGATCGGGGGCGTCATCGCCGTGCAGCACGGCAGCTTGCTGACACCGCTTGCCACGCCGCATCTCAAGGCGCATGTCTGGCGCGGGCTGTCGGGGTTTGTTGCGCTGGTGCTGTTCTTCTACGCCATCGCGCGCTTGCCGCTGGCCACGGCGGTGACGCTCAATTACACCGCGCCACTGTTTCTGGCCGCGCTGTCCGCCTGGTGGTTGCATGAAAAACATGGTCACGGGCTGCTCGGCGCGGTGGCGCTGGGCTTTGTCGGCATCGTGCTGCTGTTGCGGCCACAGTTGCAGGATCAAGCCTGGTTGCCTGCGCTGGCCGGACTGGTGTCGGGCATGCTGGCGGCCGTGGCGTATGTCAACGTCAAGCAACTGGGCCGGCTGGGCGAACCGGCGTGGCGGGTGGTGTTTTATTTCACCCTGCTGGCGACGCTGGGCGGCGGGGTGTGGATGCTGCTGGCCGGCTTCCATCGTCCGCAAGCGGCTGACTGGCCGTGGCTGATCGGGATCGGGGTGACCGCCACGCTGGCGCAACTGGCGCTGACGCGCGCCTACCATCGTGGCCGTACGCTGATCGTGGGCGCGCTGGCCTATACCACGGTGGGCTTTTCGGCGGTGTACGGGGTGATCCTGTTTGGCGAAGCTTTGCCGCTGTCAGCGTGGGTGGGCATGGCGGTGGTGGCACTGGCAGGTATTTGGGCGGTTCGAACCGCTGCGCCTGCCGATTCGCTATAGTTAAGCCAATCAACTTCAGGAGCGATACATGATCAGCCTCGATGTCAAAAACAATCAGATTGCAGTTTCCGTGATGGGGCAGTTCACCCTCGACGATTACCGTGAATTCGAACAGGCGGTGAATTACGGTATCCAGTTTCAGGGCACGGTTGATCTGCTGTTTGATTTGCGCGACATGCTGTCGTACAGCCTCGACGTGGCGTGGGAGGAATTGAAATTCTCACGCGAGCATAAAAACGATTTCGGCCGCATCGCCATCCTGACCGACGATCAATGGATGGCGTGGAGCATGTGGATCAACCGCTCGTTCATGTCAGCGGATATTCGCTTGTTTGATGATCTGGAGATGGCGCAGGCGTGGGTGGCCGGAGGCGAGTTGCCACTGACGGCGGGTTGATCCGCGCTGGCCGGAAAATGGCCTGGTTGGCGTAATACGCGGCATTCGCGTTGGCCGTATCCCATCCCGGCACGCCCTGTACCGGCAACGGCGCAAGCGGGCACGGAGAATGGATGGTGCTGAGCGCAGCGGCCGCTTGCGGTTCAACCGCATCGGGATCCAGCGCATCCGTAACCAGCATCAGGCATTTGCCGGTGATCGCCGGGTAGGGCGCCAGCAGCTTTTCCAGCAGGGCGTGCCCGACCACCACGAACTGCATCGCCGTTTCAACGGCATGACGCTGCTCCCAGAACAGCGCCTGCCAGGCGTGTTCAACCAGCAAGGCGTGCAAGGCGGGCGCGCGACTCATCACCCACACGCCCGACTCATCCAGCATGGTCAGTGCATCGCGCCGACGGCCACGCGTGCTGTCCATCTCAAACCCGATCGCTTCGCCGTGTGCCGCGTTCAATGCCGCCTTGAAGCGGGGAAACCGTAGCCACACCACTGCGTTCATCACATCGTGCCACGTGTCGGCGCGCGTCGGCACCTGGCCGCTTTGCAGGATGCTGGTTTCGTAATCGCGCGCAGACAGGTGGCTACTGGCGGCGACAAAGCGCAGCGGCAGGCCGTTCGCCTGGGTGATGCCGCGCGCGCTGGCCAGCGTGTTCAACTGGGCTAGTGTGGGCATGGCGCGTACCAGATCGAGGGCGTCGATCAGTTGCCGATAGGGGGCGAAGGCCGGGTGGTCGAGCGTCAATGCAGCGATTCGGACAAGGCCTGGCGGAACTGCCGCGTCAGCGGGTGCGCGCTGCCGAGCAGGTCGAACAGCGCCAGCAGGCTGGTGCGGCCGATGTCGTGGCGGTAGGCGCGGTCAGTGCGGGTGATGAACAGCAGTTCAGTCATCGCAGCGTCAAAGTCGTCGTTCGCCAGCAAGACTGCGGCGCGCTGGTAATGCGCATCGAGGTCGTCCGCATGCTGCGACAGCCGTTCATCGATTTCGTCCAGTGAGGGCGCCAGCCGAGCCGCTTCGGCCAGATTCAGGTGCGCGTGCAGGCGGGCAATCTCGGGTTCTCTTTGCGCTTCGTGCGGCAGGCTGTTGAGCAGCTTCAGCGCCTGCTCGCCGTCGCCCTCCGACCACAGCAGCTTGGCGAGATCGCGCGGGATCGCGAGGTTGTCGGGTTCGGCCATCGCTGCATTGGCGAGCAGCATGCGCGCCTGCTGGATGTTGCCCGATTGCCATGCCGCCACCCCCAGCGCGTGGGCGCGGTTGGCGTCGCCGGCGATGAAGCGGTCGAGGACTTCACGAAAGCTGCTGTCGGGGTCGGCACCGTGGATGGTGTGGGCGACTTCGCCGCGCCAGAAAAACTTCACGGTCGGCACCGAGTTCACGCTGAAGCGCCGCGCCAGTTCAGGCAGCTCGTCTGCGTTCAGCATCACCAGCAGGAACTTGCCGCCATATTCGGCTGCGAGCTTGACCAGGCGCGGCATCAAAATGAAACAGGGGGCGGCCTTGGGGGTCCAGAAATGCACCAGCACCGGCCCCTTGTGCGAATTTTCCAGCACCAGCCGGTTGAAGTTGTCGGCGTTGGCGTCGAAGACGTGAGGTGACAGTGACATCAGTTGAATGCTCCGGTTTGGGCAAAGCGCTCGCACGCGGCGACCAGTTCGCGGCAGATGCCTGGCTCGAACGCCGAATGGCCGGCATCGGCCACGACCACATAGCGTGCTTCGGGCCAGGCGCGTGCCAGCTCGTCGGCCGACACAATCGGACAGACGGCGTCGTAACGTCCTTGCACAATGATGGCGGGAATGCCGCGGATGCGGTCGACGTTGGCGAGCAGGCTGTTGTCGGGCAGGAAAATGTTATTCATAAAATAGTGCGCTTCGATCCGCGACAGGGAGAGCGCGGTCTTGTCGCTAGCGTATGCAGAAACCTGCTCGAGGTTGGGCAGCAGGCTTGAGCATGATGCCTCGAACGTCGCCCATTGATAGGCGGCGGGTTGATGCACGGCCGGATCTGGATTCAACAGCCGCTGGTGATACGCAGCAAGCAGATCGTCGCGCTCGTTTGCGGGAATGAATTCGGCCAGCTGCCGCTGCGCCTCGGGGAAAAACGCGCGAATACCATTGAGAAACCAGTCGATCTCGCTTGTGCGGCACAGAAAAATGCCGCGCAGCACCAGTCCGCGACAGCGTTCGGGGTGCGCCTCGGCGTAGGCCAGCGCCAGCGTCGATCCCCACGAACCGCCGAACAGCAGCCAGCTATCGATACCAAGTTCGCGCCGCAGCGCTTCCATGTCGGCAATCAAATGCGGCGTGGTGTTGTCGGTGAGCTCGCCGTGCGGCGTCGAGCGGCCGCAGCCACGCTGGTCGAACAGAATGATGCGGTAGTGTGCCGGGTCGAAAAATTGCCGCTGTTTGGGCGACGTGCCGGAGCCGGGGCCACCGTGGACGAGCAGCACCGGGATGCCGTTCGGGTTGCCGGAGGTTTCCCAGTAGATGCGGTGGCGGCCGTCGGTGTCCATCATCCCGCTGGCGTAAGGAATGATGGGCGGGTGGAGCGTTGCAAGATTGGGCATGAACGGAGCCTTGAGTCGATAAGCCGAATCATATCGCCTGCTTCGGAGGACACGAATAGGTGGGGCGGTGTTGAAAAGGGCGCGTGTATCGACAGATGGGGGCCGTGACCGTATTCTCTCAGTGCGTCACCCTGATATTGAGGTGGCGCGCTTGGCATATTCATTGCCAACCTACACCAATAATGAGGAGTACTACCCATGAGTCATGTTGTGAAAGTTGCCCTGCTGGGGCTGGGTGAGGTCGGAGAAACCTTCGCAGAGCACTTCCTCGAAAAGATCCAGGAAGATCACGTCAAGGTGGAAATTGTCGCTGTCGCACACCATAACCTGGAGTCACCTGTTGCGCTGGGCTTCATCCAGAACGGGGTGCCGGTATTCAAGGACGCGATGGAGGTGGTGACGATGGGCGCAAAGGTCGACATCATTTTCGACCTGACCGGCGACCCCGAATTGCGCAAGAAACTGCGCATCGCGTTGCAGGAAACCCATAACCAGCACACCGTGATTGCCCCCGAGGTGGTGGCGCACTTGCTCTGGAATTTCTTTGGCGAAGGCGAATTGCCGCACAGCGAAAAAACGGGTTATTGATGTCGCCTTTCAAGTCTGCTCACGCCGCAGGCGCCGACTGGACCCAGGCCGCGCAGGCCTGCATGAGCCAGTTGGGTGCCATTCCGGCGGCGGCGACCTTGGGGTTCCTGTACGTAGCGGATGCTTACGCGGGCGAGCTCGACGCGATTCTGGATTTTTTCAAAAGCGCGACCGGGGTAGCGCACTGGACCGGCAGCGTGGGTGTGGGGATCTGCGCAACGGGCGTGGAGTACCTGGAAGAGCCCGCGATGGCGGTGATGCTGGGTGAATTTGCGCTCGCCGATTTCAGCATGTTGCCGGTGTTGCGCACGCCGCAGGATATCGAGGCGCAGCGGTCAGATGCCTACCTGGCACTGGTCCACGGTGACCCGGCGAACAACCGCATGCAGGAACTGATCGACGGCCTGTCCGCGCATGTCACGAGCGGCTTTGTCGTCGGCGGGCTGTCGAGTTCGCGTGGCGATACGGTGCAGATCAGCGATGGCGTCGTCAGCGGCGGCTTGTCGGGCGTGCTGTTCAGCGAGCGGGTGAAGCTGGCGACGCGGTTGAGCCAGGGCATCTCGCCGCTGGGTCCGCATCATCGCATCACCCAGGCCACCAAGAATATTGTGGGCGGCCTGGATCACCGCCCGGCGCTGGAGGTGATGAAGGACGAAATCGGCGAAGTGCTGGCGCGCGACCTGCAACGCGCGGCGGGCTATATTTTTGTCGGCTTGCCGGTGCGCGGCTCGGACACCGGCGATTACCTGGTGCGCAACATACTCGGCGTCGATCCACATAATCATCTGGTGGCGATCGGTGAATATGTCCAGCCGGGTGACGAGCTATTGTTTTGCCGCCGCGATCAGCAAACCGCCGAAGAAGATTTGTTGCGCATGCTGACTGCGATCGGGGCGCAATTGAACGCGCCGATCCGGGGCGGCGTGTATTATTCCTGCCTGGGACGCGGCCAGCATATGTTCGGCGCGCCGAACCGGGAACTGGGGCTGATCCGCGATGCCCTGGGAGACTTTCCACTGGTGGGTTTTTTTGCCAATGGCGAAATTTCCCACAACCGCTTGTATGGCTACACCGGGGTATTAACCCTGTTTGCTTGATCAGAAAAGGAACGACGCATGACCCTGAACGCGATGAAAAAAGATGACGTCAGCTTGTTGCGCGATGAAATTGAAATGTTGATGAATGAACGTCGCCAGCTGTTGCAAGTGACCGGCGCGGCGGCAGTGTTCGTGGCCAACCTGGACACCGACAGTTTGCCGGACGAGGCTGACACCATCGATGCGGCGGAAATGCTAGCCGAGCAACTGAACGGTTTGTCCGAAGAGACGCTCAAGGATGCATTGGAGTCGGTACGCGCTGAGCTCGACCCTGTCGCGTAAATCAGGCTCACGTTTTGCCCCGTCTGGACTTGCCCACCCTGGCTGACGCCAGGCGCTTTGCACTGATTGTCGCGCTGACAGCGCTGGTTTACGCGCTGGCCGGATGGGTGAGTCTCAAAGTGGCCACGTATGTGGCCGGCGTGATTGCTGCCGTCTGGCTGGCCGCAGGTGTCGGCGCGATGGCGAGCCTGCGTTTTGGCCTGGCCGGCGTGCTCGGTGTGCTGCTTGGCTCATTTGCAATCATCAGTCAGGTTCTGCCTGTAGAAACTGCCATTCGTCTTGCCCTCGGCGCGGCGGCGAGTGCGGCGGTCATGGGCTATCTGCCGCGTCATCTTCAGCCCTTCAGTCCCACCCTTGAATCGGTTCCCAGTGTCGCCAAGTTTGCGCTGGTGGCCGCTCCGCTTGGCTGCGGAGTGAATGCCCTGCTCGGGGTGGTCAGCCTCTATTCCGCCGGAATCCTGCCTGACGAGCTGATATTTCAGGGCATGTGGGTATGGTGGCTGGGCGATTTGCTGGGGGTCTATCTCATCGCGCCGATCCTGTTGACGGCTTCGCGTTGGGATTTGTTGCCGACCAGCAAGGCGGCGCGCGTGGAAGGCCTGGTGCTGGTGTTTGGCATGCTGCTGCTGACGTATGCGATGCTGACGCATATCCAGCCCTTGCGTCCGAGTGAAGTGGTGTTGTTCGTGTTGTTGCCCGGCGTGTTGTGGGCGGCATTGCGGTTTACGGTGACCGGGGCGAGCCTGGCCATTTTTTTGTCGGCACTCATCGTACTGGGGGTAGCGGTGGTCTCCTCGGGTGGCGCCATCAGCAGTACCGTTCCGCGCGAATTGTTTGCCTTGCAGATCAGCATGTTCGCCATGGCGCTCGCGGGATTGTTCGTCTCGGCCGCGCTGGCTGAACGCCGCCATTCCGAAATGCGGCTCGACATGCTGGCCAATCACGACCCGCTGACGGGGCTGCCGAATCGTTCGTATTTCCAGGATTTCCTGGGCCATGCGCTGGCGCGTGCGCAACGCGAAAAAAGCCAGGTCTCATTGCTGTTCATCGATCTTGACCGCTTCAAGCACATCAACGATTCGCAGGGTCACGAAGTAGGCGACCAGGTGTTGTGTGTCGTAGGCAACCGGCTGGACGAACAATTGCGTGCCGATGATTTCGTCGCTCGCCTGGGGGGAGACGAATTCGCCATCATCCTGATGCATCCGCCGGCCTCGCGCGCCGCCACTCGCGTGGTGCGCAAGCTGCTCAAGACCCTGGTTGAACCGTTCAAGCTCGAACACCGGCGTTATGCCATCGGTGCCAGCATCGGGATCAGCGTATTTCCGGATGATGGCCTCGATGCCAACACCTTGCTGCGTCAGGCTGACCTTGCGATGTATCAGGCGAAGCAGCGCCGCAGCGGGTTTGAGTATTTCAGCGACGAATTGAATACGGTCGCGCAGCAACAATTGAGTCTGGAAAACGGTCTTCGCCATGCGCTCGATCATGGGGAACTGGCCCTGGCCTATCAGCCCAAGCTTGATCTTGCCAGTGGCCGGGTGGTGGGATTGGAGGCGCTGGTCCGCTGGCTGCCACGATCGGGTGGCATCATTGGCCCCGACCGGTTTATTCCGGTCGCCGAGGAAACCGGTTTGATCATGCCGCTGGGGCGCTGGGTGGCCCGGGCAACGTGCGAGCAATGGATCGCTTGGCGCACTGCCGGCCTGAACCCGCCGCCGGTGGCGATCAATCTATCGCCGCGCCAGTTCAACGATGAACGCCTGATCGACGATATCGATGCCATTCTGGCCGAAACCGGGATGGAAGCCGCGCACCTGCAACTGGAAGTGACCGAGAGTGCGGCAATGGAAAATCCGCAGCGCACCTTTGAAATGCTGGACGCGCTGCGCCAGCGTGGACTGCATGTTTATATCGATGATTTCGGCACCGGTCATTCCAATCTGGGCCAGTTGAAACGGATGCCGATAGACGCCCTGAAAATTGACAAGAGCTTTATTGACGACGTCCTGACCGACAGCGACGGCGCAGAGATTGTGAACGCCATTATTCGCCTGTCGCATGCCCTGAATATGCGGGTGGTGGCCGAAGGAGTGGAGTCGGTTGAACAGCTCGCGTTCCTGAAAAAACGGGGCTGCGATGAAATTCAGGGCTTTGTGGTGGCCAAGCCTTTGCCGCCTGACAAGATAGAAGCGTTTTTTAATCGACAGATTGATTTTTAAGGCCGGATCGGCGTACAGCCAACCCGCTTCGTTCGCTCAGGCCGGGATTCAATGCTCGGGAACACCCTGCCACAACATGCTGAATCCGATCTCGGTGCTGTCGCTGCACATCTCGCCCACGACCTTGAATTTTTCGTTGAAGGTGGTGTCGGCGTGGGACTTTTCGTGCTGCTCGAATGACGCCCAATAGGTGACGATGGCCACGTCATAGTCCGGCTCCTTGAGCGAGCTGATCGAACCTTCCTGGCTCACAAACCCATCGTATTTGAATACCTGCCCGGCGATAAATCCGCCGGCTGCGTTGCCATAGGTTTCTTTCACCACATGGCACATTTCGCCGAGGGCGAGCTCCACATCGTTCATGGTGATGCCGGGCTTGAGCTTGACGGCGTTGAACAACATCTTGCAGCCGTAGGGAATGCTGACGGGATCGAACATTGTTTCTCCTTGAAGATGAATTTGAACTCGGTGCTATGACTGCTTCACATATGGCCCCATGCAGCGGCAGGTTCAAGGCTACGTAACGATGATTTTTAGCAGAAGTCCGACCGGCGCAAACCCATGCGATTTGCACGGGTTTGGACGGGGCCATTGCCTGTGTTGCGTCAGCCCGGGTGGGCTGGATTACAGCGGCATCGGCTTGCCGTCGTTGAGGTTGAGCCAGCCTTTGGCGATGCGGTAGATGAACCAGACAAACGCCACGCCCGGAATCACCCAGCCGATCAGGATGATCCAGGTG
>JAAPAA010000033.1 GCA_012274165.1 Thiobacillaceae bacterium | reverse complement strand
AGCACTTGGCGCGCACGTTCGGCGCGGTCAAAGGCAAGCTCGGCGAGGTCACCGCAGTCGGCGCCGGCAGCATGTTCATCACTGCGCAAGGGGGACAGATCGAGGTCGCCAAGGGCAAGCTGGGCAGCGGCAAGAAGGTTTCGCCGCTCGATTTGGGGATCGCTGCAGGTACGATACTCGGCGGCTGAACTAGAACCCGTTTTGCATTTGGCACCGCGACGCGCCTTGTGTGCGAACGGGGCACAAAAAACGCGGCATCGGCAGCGCACGTTTTCCTGCAGCAAGGGTTTTTCTCCCGGCGCTTTAGGCACCGGCCGCTTCCTTTTTCTGTCGCCCGCGGATTCGGCGCAGGCGTTCGCCCGCACACCTGACAAAAAAAGCATTTGACTAATCTAATAGTTAACTGCAAGAATGGGCATTATCACCCTGTTTATAAATAAGACTTACCCGAGTTGTCCGGATGTTGGAGTCGCAACTGACGATCATGGGTTGGCATGGATAGCGAGGCAACGCGCATTTCTGCTGCAAAGCGCTTGCTGGCGCAACGTGCGCACGCTCGGTTTTCGCCTCCGCGGAATTAGTACAGGCGCCCGGACTAATATCGTAGAATGCCATCGCCATCTGGCGCATAGCTGGCTGTTGGGAGACAAGCAGATCATGGGCGCAAAGGATCGGGCATGACGAACGCGGGATATTTCTTGATCGACTGGTCTTTCGGTATCGCCGTCGCCAACTTGGCCGTCGAGGCTTAGGCAGCACGCCGCATGGACCTGAGCCAAGCCCTGGAAATCGCCAGCCATACCGACCCCGGCATGGTGCGCGCGCACAACGAGAACTCGATCGCCTCCGTTCCGGATAAAGGCCTGGTGGTGCTGGCCGACGGGATGGGCGGCTACAACGCGGGTGAAGTGGCGAGCGGAATGGCCACCACGGTGCTTACCACGGAATTGAGGCAACTGCTGGAGAACCAGGCGGCTTATGCGGTCGACCGGCAGAGCGGCCAGAAGGTCGCGCTGAAAATACTGCAACAGCAGATCGCCAAGGCCAATACCGCGATCTATCAGGCCTCCCATAGCCAGCCGCAATATTCCGGAATGGGCACGACCCTGGTGATCGCGCTGTTTTACGACAACAGGGTGATGGTGGCGCATATCGGCGATTCGCGCCTGTACCGTATGCGAGGCGACGAGTTCAGCCAGGTGAGCAAGGACCATTCGCTGCTGCAGGAGCAAATCGACGCGGGTATGCTTACCAAGGAGCAGGCGAAGCTTTCATCAAACAAGAACCTGGTCACGCGCGCGCTGGGAATCGACGCCGCCGTCGAACCCGAGATCCACGAATACGATACGCGGCCCGCCGACATTTATCTGCTGTGCTCCGACGGGCTGTCTGACATGGTGCGCGACGAGGAAATCGGCATGACGCTTCAAGCCTTGGGCGCAAACCTGAATCTGGCGGCGCAGCAACTGGTGCAGATGGCCAACGACAACGGCGGGCGCGACAACATTTCGGTGATCCTGATAAAGGTACTGCGTGAATACCCGGCTGCAACGGGACTGGCATCGAAATTTTTCGGATGGTGTAGATAGCACGAGGAAAACGCTATGGCGAAGCTGATACTCAGTATGGACGGTCTGGTGCTCAAGGAAATCCCGCTTGCCAAGGAGCGCACCACCATCGGGCGCAAACCGCATAATGACATCCAGATTGACAATCTGGCGGTCAGCGGCGAGCACGCCGTCATCGTGACCATACTCGCGGATTCGTTCCTCGAGGACTTGGGCAGCACCAACGGCACCTTCGTCAACGGCAAGTCGGTGAAAAAGCATTTTCTGCAGAACAACGATGTGATCGAGCTGGGAAAGTACAAGCTGAAGTACATGAGCGATGCTGTGCCTGGCGCCGCCAAGGCTGCCGATTTCGAGAAAACGATGGTGCTGCGCCCCGGCGCGATGCGCAAGCCGCCGGACATCCATCCGCCTGCGCCGGCACAGGCTGAGATGGCACCCCGCGGCATGCCGGCAACAGCGGGAGCAACAGGGGGAGCGCCTGTTGCAGGGGCGCCCAGATCGCAGGCCGACACCCAGGTGGGCGTTACGGCTGCGTCGGTAGCAGCGGCAGTTGCATCGCCGCCACCGGCACCTGCGCCGGCCCCACCGACACGGCATGCCACCCTGCAGCTCCTGTCCGGCGCCAACGCCGGTAAGGAACTCGAACTTACCAAGCCGCTTACCACTTTGGGCAAGCCGGGAGTGCAGGTTGCGGTGATCACGCGCCGCCCGCAGGGTTTCTTCATTACTCACGTCGAAGGCGCGGTCAAGCCGATGGTCAACGGCAACCCGATAGAGCAGCAGGCGCATGCGCTCAGTGACCACGACGTGATTGAGCTTGCCGGGGTGAAAGTGGAATTTTTCTTCAAGCCCTGATTTACCGCTCCCGAGGTGGGAAGGAGGTGGCTTGAAAAAGCATATCGTCAGGATCGCGCTTGGCGTCGCGATGATGCTGCTGTTGATCGGCCATGTCGCCGAGTTCTATAACGTCGGCCTGATCACCAGGCTCGACAACATCATCTACGACGCGCGTCTCGCCCTCACTATGCCAGGCGGCGTGGATCCGCGCATTGTCATACTCGACATCGACGAGCGCAGCGTGGACAAGAATGCGCTCGGTCACTGGCCCTGGAGCCGCGACAAGCTGGCCGCCCTGATCGACAAGTTATTCGACAAATACGGCATTGCCATCGTCGGTTTCGACGCGGTGTTCGCCGAGCCTGACCAAAGTTCCGGACTGCCGGTCCTCGACAAGCTCGCCAAAGACAAGCTCAAGGACGTGGCCCCGTTTCAGTCGGCGCTCGGGCAACTGCGTCCCGAACTCGATTACGACGCCATCTTCGCGAAGGCGATCAAGGGCCGACCGGTCGTGCTGGGCTATTATTTCAACCACGAAAAGGATGTGCGCTCGGGCGCCATCCCCGCGCCGGTGCTGCCCGCAGGCACGTTCCGGGGGCGAAACATCCGCTTCACCAGCTGGGAGGGGTTTGGCGGCAACCTGCCGGAGCTTGAAACCAATGCCGCCAGTGCCGGCCACTTCAATCCGCTGGTAGATTCCGACGGCGTGTCGCGGCGCGTGCCGATGCTGGCGGAGTTCAACGGCGCCTATTACGAGGCGCTTTCGCTGGCGATGGTGCGGGTCCTGGCGGGCTATCCGAAGGTGGAACCGGGCTTTGCATCCGCGAGATTCTCCAGCAAGAACTACTCGGGGCTCGAATGGCTGAAGGCGGGTCCGGTCATCATTCCGGTGGACGAAAACGTGAGCGCGCTCATTCCCTACCGCGGCCCGCAAGGCAGCTTCAAATATATCTCGCTCGCCGACGTCTATTTCGACAAAATACCCAAGGACGCACTCAGGGGCAAAATCGCACTGGTCGGAGCAACGGCCCCGGGGCTGGTGGATCTGCGATCCACGCCGGTGGGGAGCGTGTTCCCCGGCGTTGAAATCCACGCCAACATGATCGCGTCGATGCTGGACAATAACTTCAAGCAGAAGCCGCCCTATATCCTGGGCACGGAGGTCGTCGTCCTGCTGATGCTGGGCATTGGCTTGTCGCTGCTGCTGCCGCTGCTGAGTCCGCTGCGGGCAACGCTGGTGTCGGTGCTGGCTATTGTGCTCATTACCGGGCTCAACGTGATCGTTTGGACCAAGGGCGGCCTGGTTCTTCCGCTCGCCTCCAGCTTGCTCCTGATCGCTCTCCTGTTCGCGTTCAACATGTCCTGGGGCTACTTCGTCGAGTCGCGCAGCAAGCGGCAGTTCACTGAACTGTTCGGACAGTACGTGCCGCCGGAACTGGTGGACAAGATGGCGGAGGACCCGGAAAAGTACACCATGGAGGGCAAGAGCGAGGCGCTTACCGTGCTGTTCTCCGACATCGTCGGTTTCACCTCGATCTCCGAGAGCCTGGAGCCGAAAGATCTGTCGCAGTTCATCAATGATTATCTCACCGCCATGAGTATGGTGATCCGAAACAACCGCGGCACGCTCGACAAATACATCGGCGATGCGATCATGGCCTTCTGGGGCGCCCCGGTGGACGATCCGGAACATGCGCGCCAGGGGGTGATCACCGCGATGGCAATGCAGGCCGAGCTGGCCAAGCTGCGCGCGCGGTTGCGTGAGCGCGGCTGGCCGGATATACGCATCGGCGTTGGCGTCAATACCGGCAACATGCGCGTCGGCGACATGGGCTCAAAGCTGCGCAAGGCGTATACGGTGATGGGCGACGCGGTCAATCTCGGATCCCGCCTGGAAGGACTGACGCGTGTCTATGGGGTCGGGATCATCGTCGGGCCGAACACCAAGGAGGCGGTGACCGACATCGTGTTCCGCGAGCTCGACCGGGT